>NZ_JAMYQZ010000005.1:0-152428 GCF_040321145.1 Mesorhizobium sp. M0514 | reverse complement strand
GCGGCACAAGAAGCGCGGCGCAAAATCAACAAGGAAGCCAGGGCCAAGGGCAACAAGGTTCAACCGCAGACGCTGATTGCGGCCGGCTTCGTCCTGCTTGTGACCTCGCTTGACCGGGAGGAGTTTCCCGCCGATACGGTCCTCAAGCTCTACCGCATGCGCTGGCGCATCGAACTCGCCTTCAAGCGCCTGAAGAGCCTGATCGGGCTGCGCTCTCCTCCCGCCAAAGACCCAAGGATCGCAAAGCCTTGGATCCTTGCACACTTCCTCATCGCGCTTGTGACCGAACCCCTCTCGCAGGAGTTGGGTGTCTCTCCCCCTTGAGCGACGGGCGCCCGCTGCTGTGGCGCGCCACCCGCCAGATCGTCGCCTCTCTGATCGCGACCATCTTTACTCAACCTTCCTTGGCGGCCCTGCGCCAAAATCTCCATGCCTTGCGATATCGCTGGCGCGAACCACCACGAAAGCGCAAATTTCAGTCCATGCCAAAGCTATCTTAGCGCCTATGCCCTTGTGGGGAGGGTCGGCGAGCGCTCGACGCGAAGCGGAGATTGTTCGACGGGGCGGGGGTAGCGCCCTACAAGGACCCCCACCCCGATCCGCTACGCGGATCGACTGACCGGGGCGAGCCGCCTGTCTCGCCCGTCCTTCGGACCCCCACAAGGGGGAGGGTAAAGCTCACCCCCAAATGAAAAGCGCCACCAACCCAACCGCTCCCACCACCAGGCGCCACCAGCCGAACAACGAATAGCCGTTGCGCGAGACGTAATCGAGCAGGAAGCGGACGACGATCAGCGCGGTAAGGAAGGCGGCGATGAAGCCGATAGCGATGATCGGCAGGTCGGCGCTGCTCAGCACGTTGCGGTTCTTGAACAGATCGAAGGCGAAGGCGCCGACCATGGTCGGGATGGCGAGGAAGAAGGAGAATTCCGCCGCCGCGCGCTTGTCGACGCCCAGCAGCAGCGCGCCGACGATGGTCGAGCCGGAGCGCGACGTGCCGGGGATCAGCGACAGGCACTGGAACAGGCCGATCTGCAGGTAAAGCCTTGTCGGGAAGCGCTCGACATCACGGTAGACCGGCTGCAGCTTCATGCGGTCGACGACCAAGAGCACGACGCCGCCGATGATCAGCATGATGCAGATCAGCCTTGGCGATTCGAACAGCACCGTCTTGATGAAATCATGCGCCAGCGCGCCGATGATGGCGGCCGGCAGGAAGGCAATCAGGATGCCGAGGACGAAATGCCGCGTCAGCCGGTCATACGGCAGGTCGAGCAGCATGTGCCACAGGCGGCGGAAATAGACGCTGAGGATCGCCAGGATGGCGCCCAGCTGGATCAGGATCTCAAAGGCCTTGCCGGTGGAATGGAAGCCGAGGAAATGGCCGGCGAGCAGGATATGGCCGGTCGAGGAGACCGGGATGAACTCGGTCAGCCCCTCCAGCAGGCCGAGCAGCAGGGCTTCGACGATGGTGTGGCTATCCATGGCAACCTCGGCATTCAAGGGACGGAAGGAAACGGCTGGCAAAAGGGCTTGCTTGTCACGGCGCGGAAGTCCCCCTATAGGTCGCAGCACCGTGACGGCCGCATGACGGGCCGCCAAGACTTACCGGTGCGGACGGCGATTCGCCAGTGCGCCTTAATATCGCGGAATCATGCTGACGCTTTTCCATCACCCGATGTTCGCCACCTGCCGCTTCGTGCGCCTCGCCTTCGGCGAATATGGCGAGGAGCTGGCGCTGATCGAGGAAAAACCGTGGACGCGGCGCAAGGAGTTTCTGGCGCTGAACCCCGCCGGCACCTTGCCTATCCTGCTGGCCGAAGGCGACGTGCCGATCGTCGGCGCCATGGTGATCGCTGAATATCTCGACGAAACACGTGGTGTCCTGAAGCGCGACAAGCGCCTGTTTGCCGAAGACCCGATGCAGCGCGCCGAAATCCGCCGCCTGACCGACTGGTATCTCAACAAGGCCGAGAGCGAAGTGACCCGGCATCTGGTGCGCGAGCGCGTGCTGAAGCCGGTGATGCCGGAAACGGCGGGCGGCGGTTCCCCCGATTCGGCGGCGATCCGCGCGGCGCGCGCCAACATTCGCCAGCACATGAAGTACACCAACTGGCTGGCCGGCACCCGTCATTGGCTGGCCGGCAGCAAGGTCACCTATGCCGACCTGGCGGCAGCGGCGACGCTGTCGGTGCTGGATTATCTCGGCGAGATCGATTGGCGCGAGCATGCCGCGGCGCGCGAATGGTACACGCGGGTGAAATCGCGGCCGTCGTTCCGGCCGCTGCTCACCGACCGGGTGCGCGGCCTGTCGCCGGTGTCGCATTATGCGGACCTCGACTTCTAGAAGCCAAACCCTGCGCGCGCTGGTCGACGCCGAGGCGCGGCGCGCCGGCTTCGATGCGGTTGCCATCACCACGCCCGGTGCGATCCCGCTGGCGCCGGCCAGATTGGCCGAATTCATCGCCGATGGTTTTCACGGTTCGATGGCGTGGATTGCGGAGACGCTCCAACGCCGCAGCGAGCCTTCGACGCTGTGGCCCGAGGTGCGCTCGATCATCGTGCTGGCAATGAATTACGGGCCCGACCACGATCCGCGTGCGCTGCAGGCAAGACGCGACCGCGGGGCGATCTCGGTCTATGCGCAAAACCGCGACTATCACGAGGTGATGAAGGGCCGGCTGAAGGAGATCGCCGGCAAGATCGTCGCGCGGGCCGGCGGCGACGTGAAGGTTTTCGTCGATACGGCGCCGGTTATGGAAAAGCCGCTGGCTGAGGCCGCCGGGCTCGGCTGGCAAGGCAAGCACACCAATCTGGTCAGCCGCGAGCACGGCTCCTGGCTGTTTCTCGGCACCATCTTCACCACGGCGGAGCTCACGCCAGATGCGACCGAGGTAGACCATTGCGGTTCCTGCCGCGCCTGTCTCGACGCCTGCCCGACCGACGCCTTTCCGGCGCCCTACCGGCTCGATGCCAGGCGCTGCATCTCCTACCTGACCATCGAGAACAAGGGCCCCATCCCGCAAGAATTCCGCGAAAAGATCGGCAACCGCATCTATGGCTGCGACGATTGTCTCGCCGCCTGCCCGTGGAACAAGTTCGCCCGCGCCGCCTCGGAGGCCAAGCTCGCCGCGCGCGATGAACTGCGCGAGCCGCCACTGGTCGAGCTGTTGCAGCTGGACGACACGGCGTTCCGGACCTTTTTCTCCGGCTCGCCGATCAAGCGCATCGGCCGCGATCGTTTTGTCCGCAACGTGCTGGTTGCCGCCGGCAATTCCGGCGATACTTTGCTGGCTGACCCTGTCCGCACCCTCCTTGGCGACGCCTCGCCGCTGGTGCGCGGCGCGGCGATCTGGGCGCTGGCGCGGCTGGTGACGGCCGCCGAATTCAACGGGCAGGCGGCGATCTACTTGAAAACCGAAACCGACACGACAGTGCAGGACGAATGGCTGTCCGCATTGCCAATTGAGGCGCACGCATGAACGAAAAGCAGGTTTTTATCTTCGGCGCCGGCTATTCGGGCAAAGCCTTTGCACGGGCCAATGCGGGCTGGCACGGTTTGCGCACTACGAATACCCCCACCCCTAACCCCTCCCCACAAGGGGGAGGGGAACTCGCGGAAGCGCCTACCTTGGCTGACCCAGCGACTGGGATCGGCAAGAGCGCGCGGCAGCGTTCCCTCCCCCTTGTGGGGAGGGGTAGGGTGGGGGTCCCTCTTCACAAGAATCTCATTTTTGGCACCACGCGCTCAGTGGAAAAATTCGACGCGCTACGGCAGGCCGGCATCGCCCCGCTGCTGTTCGACGGCGTGCTGACGCCTGAGATCAGCGACGCGCTAGAGAAAGCCACCCACCTCATTATCTCGGTGGCACCGGAGGAGGCCGGCGACCCTGTGCTTCTCGCCGCGCGCAAGGCGATCGAGGCGATGCCGGCGCTTCGCTGGATCGGCTATCTCTCGACCGTCGGCGTCTATGGCAATTATGACGGCGCCTGGGTCGATGAAACGGCCGAGTGCCGGCCGGTATCGAAACGCTCGGCCATGCGCGTGGCAGCCGAGCGGGACTGGCTGCAGCTTGGCCTCAAGACCGGCAAGCCGGTGGCGATCCTGCGGCTTTCCGGCATTTATGGGCCGGGACGCAACGCGCTGGTCAATCTGGAAAACGGCACGGCCAGGCGGCTGGTCAAGCCCGACCAGGTGTTCAACCGCATCCATTGCGACGACATCGCCGGCGCGCTCTGGCACCTCATCGGTGGCAATAGAGGCGGCATTTTCAACGTCACCGATGACGAGCCGGCGCCGCCGCAGGATGTCGTCACCTATGCCGCTTCGCTGATGGGCGTCGAGCCGCCGCCAGAGATTCCTTTCGAGACCGCCCAACTTTCGCCCATGGCGCGGTCCTTCTATGGCGAGAACAAGCGCGTCGCCAACGCCGCGATCAAGGCAGCGGGCTACCGGTTCCGCTATCCGGACTACCGCCAGGCGTTCGATCGGATGTGGGCCGACGGCAGCTGGCGCGACGGCGAGCCGCGCAGCCCGATGAAGGTAGATAATCGAAACGCGAGCCCGAGGGTGATATGATTCGATTGTGTTGCGGACTTTTGCAGTGGGATTCATGACGATCTCGATGCGATCCTTGACCGGCAGACGGCCGTTCCTGACGGCGGCGCTGGCGATCCTGGCGCTGGCCGGGCTGGTGGCGGGCGCAATCACGGCCGAGCCACGGGCAAAAGACCTGTTCGGCGCCAAGAAGCTGCCGGCGGTGGCCGCGGCGCAATCCTTCGGCTTCTATTCAAAGGGCTGCTTCACCGGCGGCGTCGCCATTCCGATGGACGGCCAGAACTGGGAGGTGATGCGTCCCTCGCGCAACCGGCGTTGGGGTCATCCAACGATGATCGCGCTGATCGAGAAACTGTCGCGCGATGCCGCCGCCGACGGCTGGCCGGGGCTGTTGATCGGCGACATTTCGCAGCCGCGCGGCGGGCCGATGCTGACCGGGCACGCCTCGCACCAGATCGGCCTCGACGCCGACATCTGGCTGACGCCGATGCCCGACCGCAAGCTCACCACCCAGGAGCGAGAAAACATCAGCGCCACTCTGATGGTCGACGACAAGACGCATCTGGTGAAGGACAGGCTGTGGAAGCCGATGCACACCAAGCTGTTGAAGCGCGCCGCGAGCTATCCGGAAGTCGAGCGCATCCTGGTCAATCCCGGGATCAAGAAGAAGCTGTGCGACACCGTCACCGGCGACCGTACCTGGCTGAGAAAAATCCGGCCGTTCTGGGGCCATGACTATCATTTCCACATCCGCATCGGCTGCCAGCCGGGCTCGCCCAACTGCAAGGGGCAGGAAGCGACGCCCGACGACGACGGCTGCGGCAAGCCGCTGGCCTGGTGGTTTACCGAGGAGCCGTGGCGGCCCAACAAGAACCCGGACGCGCCCAAGGCGCGCGACCTGATGACGATGGCGAACCTGCCGAAACAATGCCAGTTCGTGCTCGACCAGCCCGACGCGGACTCGGCGGAAGCCGTCACCTATCGCGGCGGCGGCGTGCCGATCGCCGCCAGGGCGCCGGAACCCGACGCGCCTCCGCCTATTGCGGGCAATGCGGGCGGCTTGCCAAACGCAGCCAACGCCTTCACCGCCACGCCGGAGATCGGCATTCCCCTGCCAAGGCGACGGCCGCCGGCAAACGTCGGACAGTGATGGCGAACTGACGCTTTCCCTTTCCGGGGCCATGCGCTAGTCAATCGATTGAAAACCGGGGCGATTGAAAACCGGGCGATTGAACACCGGGCGATTGAAAAACCGGGCGATTGAAACGGTCGCAACGGCGCCGCAAAGGGGACGAGCAAGAGCATGTCAGGCGACGACGACACCGCGTTGCGGTTTCCAGTGCTGATCGGCGACAT
Organism: Mesorhizobium sp. M0514; assembly: GCF_040321145.1. Lineage (NCBI taxonomy): Bacteria > Pseudomonadati > Pseudomonadota > Alphaproteobacteria > Hyphomicrobiales > Phyllobacteriaceae > Mesorhizobium > Mesorhizobium sp. M0514. The sequence continues at coordinate 146,514 of NZ_JAMYQZ010000005.1, read as the reverse complement.
CGGCGGCACCAATGCGCGCTTTTCGATCGTGCTCGACGCAAATTCGGAAGCCGGTGAGCCGCATATCGTGCAAACCGCCAATTTCGCCACCATAGACGAGGCGATCCAGGCGGCGGTGCTCGACCGATCGTCCATCCGGCCGAATTCGGCAGTGCTGGCGATCGCCGGACCAGTCGATGGCGACGAGATCCCGCTTACCAACTGTCCCTGGGTGGTGAAGCCGAAGCAGATGTTTGCCAATCTGGGCCTGGGCGACATCGTCGTGCTCAACGATTTCGAGGCGCAGGCGCTGGCCGTCGTGGCGCTCGGCGAAGAGCATATGGAAAAGATCGGCGGCGGCACGCCGGAGGAGAATGCCGGACGCGTCGTGCTCGGCCCCGGCACCGGCCTCGGCGTCGCCGGGTTGGTTCATGCCCTCCACCACTGGATCCCGGTGCCTGGCGAAGGCGGCCATATGGATATCGGTCCGCGGACGCCGCGCGATTTCGAGGTGTTCCCGCATATCGAAAAGCTGGACGGCCGCATTTCGGGCGAGCAGATCCTGTGCGGGCGCGGTCTGGTCAATGTCTACCGGGCGGTCGCCAAGGCCGACGGCAAGCCGGCGCCGTTCACCACGCCGGCCGAAATCACCGGGGCGGCGCTGGCCAAGACCGACCCGGTTGCCGAGGAAGCGCTGGCGCTGTTCGTCACCTGCCTCGGCCGCACCGCCGGCGACCTCGCGCTGGTGTTCATGAGCCGCGGCGGCGTGTTTTTGACCGGCGGCATCGCGCAAAAGATCGTTCCGGCACTGAAGGAAGGCAGTTTCCGTGCCGCCTTCGAGGACAAAGCGCCGCACAGCGCGCTGATGGCCTCGATGCCGGTCTATGTCATCATCCACCCGCTGGCAGCGCTTCTGGGCCTTGCCGCCTATGCCCGCAACCCGTCGCTGTTCGGCGTCCAGACCGCGGGGCGGCGCTGGCGCACGTAATCCATTTCGTCCCGAACATGGGTCTGTTCCTGGAAATGGCTGCCGCTTTCGTGACCCTGACCTCGAGCCGCGACGAAGTTTCGCCATAGGCAAGCCGTAGCCGGGGCGCTAAGAGGGGGCCGAATTCCAGCCTGGCATCAATAGATGCCGGTTGATTTCAGATCGAATCGACCTGAAATCATCCGGCTCTAAATCAAAGAGATAGAGCATGATGTCGTCCGAAAACCGCTTCACACTTTTCGGCATCATGCCGTAGGGAGTTGCCGATGGCCCACGTGGTCCTGAGAGATCTCGTCAAGACCTATGGCGGCTTCAAAGCTGTCAACGACGTTTCGCTGACGGTCAATGACGGCGAGTTCGTTGCGCTCGTCGGCCCTTCGGGCTGCGGCAAGACAACCACGCTCAATCTTGTCGCGGGATTGATCCCGGTCACATCGGGTGACATCGTCATCGGCGACCGCGTGGTCAACGACCTCGACCCCAAGGACCGGGACATCGCGATGGTGTTCCAGAACTACGCGCTCTACCCGCAGAAATCGGTCTACAAGAACCTGGCGTTCCCGCTGCAGATGCGCAAGCTGCCCAGGGACGAGATCGACAGGAAGGTCAAGGAAGCGGCGCGCGTGCTCGACATGACGCACCTGCTCGAGCGCAAGCCGCGCGAACTTTCAGGCGGGCAGCAGCAACGTGTCGCCTTGGGGCGCGCCCTCGTCCGCGACCCTGCCGTTTTCCTCATGGACGAGCCGCTCTCCAACCTCGACGCCAAACTGCGCGTCCAGATGCGCTCGGAGATCAAGCGCTTCCACCAGGACCTCAAGGCGACCATCATCTATGTCACGCACGACCAGCTCGAAGCCGTGACCATGGCCGACAAGATGGCGGTGATGAACGGCGGCTACCTGTTGCAATACGATTCTCCGGCGCAGGTCTTTGCCCATCCGGTGAACATGTTCGTCGCCAGCTTCATCGGCAGCCCGGCGATGAGCCTTGTTCCACTGGAGGCATCGACAGCAAACGGCAACACTGCGTTGACCGGCGCGGAGGGCTGGAGCCTTGAGCTCTCGCCCCTCAACGCCCGGAAGGTTGCGGGGGCAACGTCGAGGAAAGTCGTGCTCGGCGCACGTCACTCGACCATCAGGCTCCACAAGAGCGCGGCGCCAGGCAGCGTCCCGGCCAAGGCCTATACAGTGGAGCCGACCGGAGACGTCACCTTCGTGCAGGCGTTGCTGTCAGGCGCCATCGTCAACATCAGCGTGTCCCCCAACATCTCCGTCGCACCTGACGAGCAGATCTGGCTCGAGTTCGACCAGGAGCGGCTGCATCTGTTCGATGGCGAAACTGAACTGGCCCTCAAGGCCGGCTGAGACAAGACGGGGTTCATTGGGAACGTTGGGGATGACTGAAAAGCTTAAGATCACCGCGATCAAACCCTATCCTGTATGGGTTGGAACGCGTAATCAGATGCTCGTCAAGATCGAGACCGACCAAGGCGTCTTCGGCTGGGGCGAGAGCGGCTTGAGCGGGCGCGAAAAGGCCGTTGCCGGCGCGGTCGAGCATTATCGCGAGTTTCTCATCGGCCGCGACCCGATGCAGATCGGGCGGATCTGGCAGGAGGCATATCGCAGCCAGTACTTCGAAGGCGGGCGCGTTCTGCAGGCGGCGATTTCCGCCATCGACGTCGCCCTGCACGACATCAAGGGCAAGGCGCTGGGGGTGCCTGTCTACGAACTGCTGGGCGGCAAGCAGCGCGACCGCATCCCCACCTTCGCCTCGACCGGAGACGAGACCGAGGGCGACGTCGCCATCGAACGAGCCCGGGAGCTGCGCGCACGGGGGTGGCAGGCGATCCGCTTCTTCCCCGTAGGGCAAAGCAGCAGGGACATCTTCGAACCCCGAGAGTCGATCGGCGCTACCGCGAGCATGCTGAACAAGGCGCGCGAGGCGCTGGGCGACGACGTCGTCCTCGGCATCGACTATCATCATCGGCTGTCGGTGGCAGAGGCGGCGAGCTTCTGCAACAAGCTCGGCCGCGGCGTGCTTGATTTTCTCGAGGAGCCGATCCGCGACGAGACACCTGAAGCCTACGAATCCCTGCGCAGGATGACCGACATTCCCTTTGCCATCGGCGAGGAATTTGCCAGCAAGTGGCAGTTCCTGCCCTACATCGAGCGCGGCATCCATCAGTTCAACCGTCTCGATGTCTGCAATGTCGGCGGGCTCACCGAGGCGATGAAAGTCGCCGGCTGGAGCGAGGCGCACTATGTCGACCTGATGCCGCACAATCCGCTTGGTCCGGTGTGCACGGCCGCGACCCTACATCTCGCCGCCGCGGTACCCAACTTCGCGTGGCTCGAGACCAGGGAACCCGAGACGAAGCTGGGCTTCGACAATTCCGACTTCTTCCCCGTGCAGCCACGGCTCGACGGTCCCGACTATCCGGTCAGCGACCTGCCGGGGCTCGGCGTCGAGGTCAACGAAGCGGCGGTCCGGGCGGAGGCTTTTCGTTTCTGGGAAGCGCCTCACCTCAGGCGCCGGGACGGGTCTGTTACGAACTGGTAGTTCCATCTCAACCGGAGTCCACAATGACGCATATCCCTGAGATCACGCGACCGTCCAAAGACCTCATTGACGCCCTGAGGGAAATCGGCGCCGCGACGGTTGCCGGCACGCTGGGCCACATGGGTTTCCGCAATCCGCACATGGTCGGTCCGGTGGCGCAGAACCATGGGAAGTCGATCGTCGGGCCGGCGCTGACGCTGCAGTTCCTGCCGCAGCGGCCGGACCTCTTCAGCGAGGGAGAATACGCCGACCCGGAAACGCAACTGCACCGGCACGTGCTCTATCACGCGCAGGAAGGCGATGTGGTCGTCGTCGACGCGCGCGGTGACATGAGCTCGGGCGTCTTCGGCGATATGATGTCGACCTATTTCAAGGGCAGAGGCGGCGCGGGCATCGTCATTGATGGATGCATGCGCGACCGGCCGAATGTGGAAAAGCTCGATCTGCCGCTATGGCTGCGCGGCTGGACGCCCAACTACCATGTGCAAACCAGCATCTATCCGAACGCCGTCAACGTTCCGATCGCCTGCGGCGGTGTCACGGTGATCCCCGGCGACATCATAGTGGCGGACGACGACGGGGCGGTTGTGCTTCCCGTCGCAATGGCCGCAAAGGTGATCGAAGAATCCCGGAAGCATCACGATTGGGAAGAGTTCTCGCGAGAGAAGCTGATGAAGGGCGCACCGCTGCAGCGCTACTATCCGCTGCATGACGATGCCCGCGGCGAATATGAGGAGTGGCGCAAAGCCAATCGTCCGGCGGATTGAGATGCAACCACGCGGCACCCAATCACAGCGCCTTGGTGCTACATAAACCAGTCGCCCAGCGCGTGGGCATGATAACGCGCAGGCTATCCCCCCGAATTCTGCCGGCGAAGTTCCTGTTCAAGCTGAGCGCTTTCGGCTGGCGAGGCGGCAGACCCGACACGAGAGTCGAAGGACAACACTCGCGTCGCGTCGGTGTCGACCTCACACCGGAAGCTCACATGGTACCATCCGATCGTTGCGCGAAAGGCCGCATCCGGATCTATAACAATATTGCCCGACTTCAGCGGTCTCATTGGTAGCCACTCGGGAGAAAACTCGGCGCCCTTCAGCTCCTCGGCCAACACGTTGGCGCAAAGTGTGGCAACGCGCTCACCGCGAGACATGCCGTCGGTCGCGGTGGTGCCGAATGCATTGCCGGTAGCGCCGTGCGAGAAGAGCTCGCGGACGCCCGGAAGGCCCGAGTAAGCCCCGGCTGAGGCCACCTCCGTGGAGCTAGGCTTCCTGGCGCCTCCGCCTCCAGGCTTCGAGACCTTTGCAGGGCTGCGCTTCGGCGCGTTTTCGGGCCTGGCCTTCGGCGCCTGGGCCGATGCAGGAAGCTCGATCTCACCATCATCGCCGGGGGTGGCCAACGGCGTCGCGGCTGCCTGCTTGTCAGCATCTTGCGGCTCTTGTTTGTCTGCTCCCTGCTTGCTCGCGTCCTCGGTTGCCTGCTTCTCCTGGGTCGGCTCGGAGGCTGCGGTTGCCGGCTTCTCCTCGGTCTTGGTCGTACCCGCCGGCTCCCCGGAGTCTGGCGACGCGGCGGGTTTGCTCTCGACGTCCTTCGGCTCACCTGGCGGCTTCGTATCCTTGTCCTTGACCGGTGTCGGCGAATTATCCTGCGCGCTGGCTCCATCCAGGGATTTCCTGGGGCCGGTATCCTTGTCGCCGAACTGGAATACAGGTTTCAGCACCTCGAGCGCCGGCGGCTTTTCCGCTACAGGCTTTTCTACTTTCGGTTCCGGTTGCTTTTGCGCTTCAGGCTTTGGAGGCGGCGGGGGCTCAGGCTTCGGCGGTTCGGGTGGCGGGACGAGTGCGACATTGACCGGTTCCTCCTCCTGCGGCTGCTGGGCAGGAACGGGCAGGCCATAGACCAGGAACGCGGTGATGAGCGCATGCAGGACCAGCGATGCGGGCAAGGCCCACAGCATGGTCCGACGCCGCTCGGATTTCTCGGTCTTCATCCCTCACGATGTGGAGCGAAACTGCGGCGGCATCAAGCGTGGCAACCGTATTGGCGCATTCAGCCGCAGCTCAGCAGTGAGGAGACGACGCCTCATTGCTTCTCGCCGCCGGCTCCATTCTCTGCATGCCCGCCTCCACTCTCAGCGACGCAGGCTGGCGTCGCGGGCACGCTCGCGGAGCTCTTCGCGAGAAAGGCCCGCATCCGCCAATATGCTGTCTGGAAGCCGCCTCAAGCTCGCAAGCGTCTGGCGATAGGCAAGCCAGCGGGCGAAACGGTGTCGAAGTTCATGCAACATGATCGTCTCCTTGAGAGCGAAATACCTCACGCTCTTGAGTTGGTCGAAAACGCAAAGCAATCGCGCAAAGCGTATGCACGATCAAAGGATTGGACTGACTTCCTGGCCAACCGAGGTGCCTGTCATTGTCCCACCAGGGCAGGAATTTCCAGCGCCTCCAACGGCTGCATACTTGCGCATGATGTCCGCTTCGCGCTACAGCCACGGTCGCAAGGAGTTTTTCATTTCTGCAAAATGGATATCGGCTGGGACGATCTGAGGTTGTTTCTCGACGTTGCGCGGCTGGGTGGCCTGAGCGCGGCGACGGCAACCACGCGCCTCAGCGCAGCCACACTCGGACGACGCGTCACCGCGCTCGAAAAGCAGATCGGCGAAGCGCTGTTCGTACGTCAGCAGACCGGCTACCGACTAACCCCGGTCGGTGAAGAACTGCTGCGGCGCGCCGAAGACGTCGAAGCAGCAATGCAGTCGCTAACCCGCTGGCGCGAGGGAAACCTGCCCGACCGCATTGTCCGCGTCTCGGCCGGGCCATGGACCTCGGCCTTCGTTTCCACCCATATCGGCGAAATCTGGACCGTCGATGACGGCATCAGGGTGGAACTCGTCACCACCACCGACCGGGTCGACATCGGTCGCCGCGCCGCCGATATCGGCATCCGCAGCGAGCGCCCGACCGAACAGTGGCTGGCCGGCCGTCAGAGCGGCAAGGTCGCGTATGCCATCTATTCCGGACGCCACCTGATCAACGGCATCGCCGCCGGCTTGTTCGTCGGCGTCACCGGCGAAGGGGCAAACATTGCCTCGGCGCGCTGGCTGCAAGCCCATCACGGCGATCGCATCGCCGTGCGCGGCAACAACACCCATTCGGTGCGAGAACTTGTGGCCGCGGGCGCCGGCCTTTCCGTGTTTCCGTGCTTCGTCGGTGACAGCGATCCGCGGCTGGTTCGCGTCGCTCATCCTATCCCAGAACTCGAAACCGACCAGTGGATCGTCACCCACCATGAGGAACGCCACTCCCCGCCGGTACGAAAGATTGCCGACCGGATTGCCGCTCTGATGCGGGCCCATCAGCCGTTGTTTCGCGGCAAGATGCCGATCCGCTAAGCGTCAGGCGTCGATCGGCCGCCAGATTCTCAAGGTTCTGGCGCGTGAGGCGGGCGCGTGAAGCTTGAAGGGGTTGGATCCCGGATTGTGGATTTTCGCTGGCCAGAAGCCGGGCCAATTCCGGAAATTGGCTGGAGACTCGTCCAAAAGGTCGGCTCGTTCAGGCGTATATGGTACAAGTCCCACATCTTGTCTTGCCGCAAAGTTCACCCTCTGATTCCCTGTGCCAAGGCGATAGAACCTGATTCTTGCACCTGGCGTGTTCAAGCGGCGCGTTCCGGGAACTTTTTTATCGATCAATTCCAAGGAGACAAGACGATGAGCACCGCGGCAAGGCCCGTCATCTCGGAAATGCGGCCGAAGATAACCGTCATCGGTGTCGGCGGTGGCGGCGGCAACGCGGTCAACAACATGATTGCCGAAAATCTGCAGGGTGCGGAGTTCATCGTCGCCAACACCGATGCCCAGGCACTGACCATGTCGAAAGCATCGCGGCTGATCCAGCTGGGTGCCCATGTCACGGAAGGCCTGGGCGCCGGGTCGCTGCCCGCGGTCGGCCGCGCGGCAGCCGAGGAATCGATCGACGAGATCAGGGACCACCTTGCGGGAACCCATATGTGCTTCGTGACCGCCGGCATGGGAGGCGGAACTGGAACCGGTGCCGCGCCCGTCATAGCGAACGCTGCACGGGCAGCCGGCATCCTGACCGTGGCCGTCGTCACCAAGCCGTTCACCTTCGAAGGGAAGCGCCGCATGCAAGCCGCCGAAGAGGGCATCGAGCAGCTTCGCGAATGCGCCGATACCGTGATCGTTATTCCGAACCAGAACCTCTTCAGGATCGCCGACGCAAAGACGACTTTCGCGGACGCCTTCGCCATGGCTGATCGCGTCCTTTATTCCGGCGTCGGCTGCATAACCGATCTCATCGTCAAGGAGGGGCTGATCAATCTCGACTTCGCCGACGTGAAGTCGGTGATGCGCGACATGGGTCGCGCAATGATGGGTACCGGGGAAGCCACGGGCGAGGACCGCGCCAGGAAGGCCGCCGAAGCGGCGATAGCAAACCCGCTTCTCGACGAAGCCTCGATGATCGGCGCCAAGGGCGTCCTGGTCTCGATCTCGGGCGGCATGGACATGACGCTGTTCGAAGTCGATGAGGCCGCCACCCGCATCCGCGAGGAGGTCGACGCCGACGCCGACATCATCGTCGGCGCCATATTCGACCGGGCACTCGCCGGAAAATTCAGGGTCTCAGTCGTCGCGACAGGATTGCGGCAGGGCCTGGAGATACCGCAGTAGGCAGGATCCGGGCTGCCGATTTATGAGTCTGGTGGACCTGGTCATGGGCTTCGCCACCGAAAAGTCGGCCCGCAAGCCCGCACCATTGAACTTGCCGGTGAATTTGCGTTGCCGGCCTAGAGACCGAATTTGTTTCGAGGCCGCTGCCACGAATGCGCGAACTCGCATCAGCGCCGCCGCGGAACCGCTCCCAACTGCAACCGCGCCGCGAATGCGCTTCGACCCGGATCCCCAACAGGAGGCCATACAGATTGACCGCGGCAGACATTTCGCCTGCGATATGGCCAGCGTCTGCTGACCACATGATCGGCCCTTTCTGATCGGTGATGCGGGCTCGCTGGATATGGCACAATAAAACCGGCATGGGTCAGACGTCGGGAGCATCCAGTGGCGGCCAGCCTCGCAAGCGCTATATCGAAGAAAAACTCAGGTCGACCCGACAGGAGCATACTCCATGGCTGACACGCCGACACCCGATGCTTGGTTTCTCGCGGCCCTGACGACAGAGCATTTCGTGCAGCAGACAGCGATCAGCACGTCCATAAGTGAAATGGCGTCGCGGACGACCATCTACATTATGGCTCTGTCGAGCGCTCTGGTGGCAACGGGCTTTGTTACGCAGTCCTCCGAGTTCTTCCTGCCGTTTGTCGCGGTTGTGCTGCCATCGGTCTTTTTACTGGGTGCCTTTACCGTCTTGAGGTTGGTCGACATCGCCGCTGAGAACATGCAGGCCCATATCGGCATTGCCCGGATCAGAGCCTACTATCGAACTTTGGGCGACGAGGCTGCCTTCCAGTTTTCCAAGGAATTCGGTCGCTGGCCCGAAAATGACGCCGAACCTTCTCTTCGTACTGGGCCTCTCCTGGCGTACCTGACCACTGCAGCGACTATGATCGCATTCATAAATGCCATCGTCGCTGCGGCCGGCGTTACTCTGCTTGCGTTTCGTGTCGGTGCAGAACTATTGCTCGCGCTGTGTCTTGGTGCCGGAACAGCAATCGGCTTGATGACGATTTTCTATTTATACCAGCGCCTTCGGACGAAAGGCATGGTCCGCATTGCCAAACCCTATGGTTCTGAAAAGAGCGTGCTTTGAGCGGGTAATGAATGTGGTGTTTGTCTGAACGCCACCGGCATGGCAATTCCGATCTCATTGACGACCAATGCTCCACGCTCTTCGCGGGCTGTTCGCAATGGCGAGCCCCTTCGGGATCGAGATATTTGCGCAAACTTTTTTGCCCGGCATGCGTTGTTCGTTCTCCGAGCACAGGAGAAACCCATGCAGACTAAGTCGCAGACTTCAGCTGAAGCCGCCAAGCAACGCCATATCCAGCGTGGTATCGACGCCAAAGACGAGACGAAGAGCAATGGCAAAATGCAACAAGCGATGCAAGCCGGCGCCCGCAAATATCCCGAGCCACCTTTTCCCGAGCAGCATCAACCCAAACCGGGGCATGAATGGGCGATCGAGCCCGCTCCGCTCTACGATGCGCCTTACTACCTCGGATCGAAAAAACTCGACGACAAGGTAGCGCTTATCACGGGTGGTGATTCCGGCATCGGCCGTTCGGTGGCAGTCTTGTTCGCCCGCGAGGGCGCCGACATTGCGATCGTATACTTGAGTGAAGACAGGGACGCCGAAGCGACCAAAAACGCCGTCGAAAAGGAAGGCCGGCGTTGCATACTGATAAAAGCCGATGTCAGTGAACGCGAGCATTGCCGCAACGCCGTGGCGCTGACGGTCGAAAAATTCGGCAGGATCGACGTGCTGGTCAACAACGCCGCTTTCCAAATCCATTCCAGTGACTTCAACGACCTGACCGAGGAACATTTCGACACGACGCTGAAGACCAATCTTTACGGCTATTTTCATATGGCGCAGGAGAGCGTGCCGCACATGGAGCCGGGCTCCGCGATCATCAATACCGGTTCGGTGACCGGCATCGACGGTTCCAAGCAACTGGTTGACTATTCGATGACCAAGGGCGGCATTCATGCCTTCACGCGAGCGCTTTCGGGCAATCTGATCGGCAAGGGCATCCGGGTAAACGCGGTCGCGCCAGGTCCGGTGTGGACGCCGCTCAACCCTTCGGACAAGGAAGCCGACGACGTCTCGAAATTCGGCGCGGATACGCCGATGAAACGGCCAGCGCAACCGGAAGAACTTGCCCCGGCTTACGTGTTCCTCGCCTCGTCGCATTGCTCGAGTTACATCACGGGAGAGATCCTGCCGGTGGTCGGTGGCTACTGAGGTCGCGGAACGTATTTCATTGCATTGGGCTACCGAGTAGACGGCACGCGACGACGTCGTCTCCAGGGAGACGCTTGCCGTGCTCGGTCGCTTCAAGAAACGCGTGATCGGTGCCGTGCGCCGCCGCTACACGGCACCCGCCACGGCTCCGGAGCAATAGCGCTCCGCGTTGGTCGAAATCCTCGCCCGCGTTTTCAGTTTTCTGAATCTCCGCTTGGAACTCTCCCGCCGGCATCCCGTTCAAACATCATTGAGCCAGGAGAACGACCATGCCACGAGGCGACAAATCGAAATACAGCGACAAACAGGAACGCAAGGCCGACCACATTGCCGCAGGCTATGAGAAGCGCGGTGTTTCCGAGAAGGAATCCGAGCGCCGGGCATGGGCGACCGTCAACAAGGACGATGGCGGCGGCAAGAAAGAAGGCGGCTCGGGTCGTGGTAAACACACCGGACACCCCGCGGCCCACAAGGGTGGGAAAAGCGGCGGCAAGGCATCGGCTTCACGGTCAGCCGCAAGCCGATCGGAATCGGCAAAGAAGGCAGCGGCAACCCGCAAGCGGAATGCCGAGCACCATGCCCATTAACTGCCCCGCAACAGGTTCGGAACGCCATGAAACCCAAGCTCGCTAATCAGGTCAGCGGGCAAAGAATTTTCGTCGTCGTGCTCGACCTCGGCGACGAAGGCGTCGGCGCGCTGACCCTTCGCAACCGACCAAAACCTCGGCAGTGCCTCTTTGACTGCGATCGGAGCGTTCGGCGCCGCCTTGATCGATCTTAATGCGTGAGGTTGGCAAGCGCCTACCCGGCTCCTTGGCCATCAAGGGCGGATGTCTCTGTGGCAGGATCCGATTCAGCGCTGGGATCGAACCGAGGGTTCACTACTGCCACTGCGATATGTGCAGACGAGCGACCGGCAGCGCGTTTGCAGTTCTTGCCTGGATGCCCTGCCAAAGCCTGACCTGGAATTCCGGAACGCCAACATATCGAAGGTCTTCGCCGATCGCGCAAAGAGGCTTCTGCCCAGAATGCGGGTCGCCGCTCAGCCTTTGCTACGACGCGTCGCCAACCGAGATCGCGCTGCACGTCGGTACCTTCGATGATCCGGCTCATCTGGAGCCTCGGTACAACTATGGTTCAGCGCAGCGCCTTGGTTGGGTGTGCTGCGGAATAGACCTACCGGACCGCGACACCGAGGAACGCTGGTAGCGCCGCCTGTTGCGAATGACCAAGATTGCCGATCAGGAATGCGGCCCTTTGCGACGTGGCCAGACCGTTGACAACCCCTAAGCGCTAGCCGGTTTTGATCCTTTGGGGGGCCGCATTCTCTATCGCGAGGAAAATCGCTTCGAACAGATCCTCGTCGCGGAAGGGCTTGCCGAGCAAGGGCACGTCGGCCGGCCGATCGGCAATCTCCCGGGCATCGGCATAGCCCGTGATCATGACCGCTGGCCAGTCCGAGCGCAAATTGCGCGCGAAGCGGATCACGTCGACGCCGGATACGAGTGGCATGGCGAAGTCGGTGATAATGACGTCGAACTGGTTGGGAGTGCGCTCCATCATGGCCAGCGCCTCCGCCCCTCCTCCCGCGCAGGTCACCTCGAAACCACGTTGGCGAAGGGACTCGGCGGTCAATTGCCGCAAAACATGGCTGTCGTCGATCAGGAGGATTGATGGGTGCTCCATCCCGGCATCGGCGAACGCTCGTTCAATGTCGGGTTCCACCACAGGATCGACCGGCTGTTCGGTCGATCGTGGCAGCCAGAGTTGCATGGTAGTTCCGCGGTTGACGACGCTTTCTATGCGAAGTGTCCCACCTGACTGCTTCATGAAGCCGTAGACCGTGCTGAGGCCGAGGCCCGTTCCCTTACCGACCGGCTTGGTGGTGAAGAACGGTTCGACGACCTTGGCGACAAGATCGGGGGGTATGCCGGATCCGGTGTCCTTGACGGCGATCATGACATAGTCGCCCGGCGGAATATCCTCTGTTGGCGTCCCGATCGATCGATTCTGCGCATGCACGGTTATTGTCCCGCCAGAGGGCATGGCGTCACGCGCGTTGAAAACCAGATTCATCAAGGCCAATTCAAGTTGGCCTGCATCGACATGCACCGGCCAGATCGTGTCATCGATCTGCCAGTCGAAACGGATCAACCCCCCCAGCACGGGCGCCACCAATCCGTTCATCGTGTCGCCCAGCGCAGCAAGGCGCACCGCTTCCGGCTTCAGGGTCTGGCGCCGCGAGAATGCCAGCATTCGCGCGACAAGGTCAGCGCCTTGTTTTGCAGAACGCCGCGTCAGGTCGAGTACCTGTTGCGCCTGATCATCCAACGTAGCCCGGCGTTCAAGCAGCCCTAACCCACTGAGAATTGCGGCGAGCAGGTTGTTGAAATCATGCGCCAGGCCGCCGGTTAGCTTGCCGATAGCGTCGATGCGCTGGGATTGAAGCAGCTGGTCCTCAAGACCGCGCCGCTCGGTGATGTCAAGCAATGTGCCGATGATTTCCGGTTCACGGCCATCTGAGCCGTCCGACATCACGCCCTGGTCGAGAAAAATGCGATACTCGCCATTGGCGCATTGCCAGCGGAACTCGCACGTATAGGAGCCGGTGGTTTTTGCCGCCAGCAGCGCTTCCTTCAATCGCGGCAGATCGTCGGGATGAACGCGGCTGAGACCGAACTCCGGATCCGATGTCAGGTATTGAGGCGCAAAGCCGGTCAAGCGCTCGACGCCCTCGGTAACAAAGCGCGCCGCGAAGGGTGGCTCGGCTGCCCGAGCATGAAAGCAGACCGGCAACGAATTCAGGATGGCATCCTGCCGTTGCTCGGCGCTGCGCAGCGCGCGTTCGGCCTGAAGCTTGTCCTTGTGCGCCTGCAACGCCTGCGCCAATAGTCCCTGCTCGACCTCCGCCTTGCGCTGGATCTCGAGCGTCTTCTCGTGGAGTTCGACGAAAACCGCGACTTTCGAACGCAGCATGATCGGATCGAATGGCTTGAACACATAGTCGACCGCGCCGGCATCATAGCCGCGCAGCATATGCGCATCCTCCTTGTTGATGGCGGTCAAGAAGATGATTGGGGTGCGCTTGGATTGCTCGCGCTGGCGGATAAGTGCGGCCGTTTCATACCCGTCCAACCCTGGCATGAGGACATCCAGGAGAATGACGGCGAACTCCTCTTTCAGCAGAAAGCGCAGAGCCTCTTCGCCCGATTGGGCGCAGATGACCTCTCCGACAGTCGCGAGCACTTCGCTGATCGCCAGCAGATTGCGCTCATCGTCGTCCACCGCCAGGATGCGGGCTCTTGCCGGCCCTTCGGCAAGAGCTGCCACCTCAAGTTTCCTTACCCTGTTTCTTGCCAGCTTTTGCATCGAACGGCCGTCAGTTCGCTGCCAGGAGAATTTTTTCCGGGCTCTCGACACGGGATCGGGCACGCCCGATCCAGACACGAAGCAGCGCCAGCAGGAGATCCAGGTCGACGGGTTTGGCGATGTAGTCGGAAGCCCCGGCATCCAGACATTTTTGCCGATCCCCCTTCATCGCCTTTGCGGTGACGGAAATCAGCGGGATATGAGCAATCGCCGGTGTGCCGCGAATCCGCCGCATCGTCTCGTAGCCGTCCATCTCCGGCATCATGATATCGATCAATGCCACGTCGACATCGGGCGCCTGTTCAAGAAGCGCGATGCCATCACGGCCCCGCTCGGCATGCAGAACCTGTATGTCATAGGTCTCCAGAACACTGGTGAGCGAATAGATGTTGCGAATGTCGTCGTCGACGATGAGAACTTTCGCCCCGGCGAGATCGGACTTGCCGTTATGTTCAGTTCCTGCCCAGGCCTCTTGACGACCTTCTCCCGGCAGCGTTGCCGAAATATGCAGCGCCAATTGAGCGAAGTTCTCCGCCCGCGGTGCTTCCGCCAAGGCCGGGTTCAATGCCAGTACCTGTTCAAGCGCGTCCGGGTGAGGCGTAAAGAACAGCAGCTGCGGCAAGGCTTCGCCGAATTGGCCGGTGATCTCGTCCAGCGCCTTTGCGTTGTCCTTGGCGGAGCGTCCAAAGCCGAGCACGACGGCATCATAGGAGGCGAGGCCAACGTCTTCTGCATTTGCCGCAACACGACCGATCGCGGTGACCGACGTTACGCCGTCGCGGATTGCCTCGACCAGCGCCAGACGCCGCTCCGGGTCAGGGTCCACGACCAGAACGCGGCGCTGAACGCGGAGCTTCTTCGAGTGGATATCCTGAAACACCTTCATCAGCTCGTCCGAGGAAACGGGCTTGGTGGAAATGCTGGACGCCCCCTTGCGTGCGAGACTGTCGATGTCTTCGGCACCCGAGATGACATGGATGGGAATTCCCCTCGTCTTCTGGTCATGCCGCAGCAGATCGAAAAGCACCCAGCCATCGATATCCGAAAGTCCGAGATCAAGTGTGATTGCGTCGGGAACGAGCTTGCGGGCCAATGCCAGCGTGCCGGAACCTGCAGTCGACAGAACGCCTTTCAGCCCGGCCGACCGGGCGAGGCCAAGCAGCAACCCGCCAAAGGTCGGATCGTCTTCGACGATCAACACGATCCGATCGGTGGGTAGGATTGAATCGCGGTCGTCGATCAGCTCTGCCGAGGGCGGACTGCTGAGCAGAGCTGTCGCAGCAACTGCCTCCGCCGCCGGAGCCAAGGTCGACTGTACTGTCGTCACGCGGGGGCCGTCGAACGGGATGATGAGGGTAAATGTCGACCCCTTACCCGGCGTGCTTTCGACCCGCAATTCGCCGCCAAGCAAGCGAGCGATCTCGCGGCTGATCGAGAGCCCAAGGCCGGTGCCGCCATACTTGCGGCTGGTGGTGCCGTCGGCCTGCTGGAAGGCCTCGAAAATCAGCTTCTGTTTGTCTTCTGGAATGCCAATGCCGGTGTCGGTGACGGCGATCGCGAGAGCCTTCACCGGCTGCGTCGCGCCATTGCGGCGGCCGGCCTTTTCAACCCGGAAGTTCAGGCTGACCTCGCCTTCCGAGGTGAATTTGAATGCGTTGGAAAGCAGGTTGAGGACAATCTGCTGCAAGCGTTTCTCATCTGTGCGGACCGTGTCGGGAAGCGCCGGATCGACCTTGATGGTGAAGCCAAGTCCCTTGTCGGCTGCCAGCTGACGAAAAGTTCGTTCCATATGCTGGCGAAGATGCGTCACCGGCATATCGTTGATGTCGATGGAAACAGTGCCCGACTCGATCTTCGACAGATCGAGGATATCGTTGATGAGGCTGAGAAGATCGGTTCCTGCCGAATTGATGGTGCGGGCGAACTCTACCTGTTTTTCGTTGAGGTTGCCGTGCTGATTGGTCGCCAGCAGGTTTGACAAAATGAGCAGCGAATTGAGCGGCGTGCGCAGTTCGTGGCTCATATTGGCCAGGAATTCGGATTTGTATTTCGACGTGAGCGCCAGTTGCTCGGCTTTTTCCTCCAGCGCGCGTCGCGCCATCTCGATTTCGAGATTCTTGTTTTCGACCTGCTTCTTTTCGTTCTCGAGCAGCTGCGCCTTTTCCTGCAGCTCCTCGTTCGTCGCATGCAGCTCTTCCTGCTTTTTTGTCAGCTCGGTTTGACGCGCTTGCAATTCCGACGTCAGCAGTTGCGACTGCTTGAGCAGGCCCTCCGTGCGCATCGTCGCAGCGATGGTGTTGAGAACGATGCCGACGGATTCCATGAGCTGGTTGAGGAACGACTGGTGTGTGTCACGAAACTCGCCGAACGAGGCGAGCTCGATGACGGCTTTGACTTCATCCTCGAACAGGGCAGGCAGGATGATGACATTGGCTGGCGAGGCGCTGCCAAGACCCGATGTGACCCGAAGGAATTCTGGCGGCACATTGTCCAGCATGATGGCGCGCTTGTCGGCGGCACTTTGCCCAACCAGGCCCTCTCGCAGATCAAGCCGCTGCTTGATGGCAGCTTTGCTCTCGGCGCCATAGGAAGCCGCCAGCTCAAGATAGGATTCCTCCTCGTCGCGATTGGTGACGTAGAACACCCCATACTGGGCGTTCACCAGAGGAGCGAGTTCGGACATGATGAGCCGCGAGACGGTGGCAAGGTCGCGCTCGCCTTGCAGCATGCGCGAAAACCGGGCGAGATTGGTCTTCAACCAGTCCTGCTCGGCATTCTTCAGCGTCTGATCCTTCAGATTGCGGATCATTTCGTTGATGTTGTCTTTCAGCGCGGCGACCTCGCCGGAGGCTTCGACGCTGATCGAACGGGTAAGATCGCCCTTGGTCACCGCCGTCGAAACCTCGGCGATGGCACGCACCTGGGTGGTCAGATTGGCAGCGAGTTGATTGACATTGTCGGTGAGGTCGCGCCAGAGGCCGGCGGCACCTGGCACACGCGCCTGACCACCGAGCTTGCCCTCGATGCCCACCTCACGGGCGACGTTGGTCACCTGGTCGGCAAAGGTGGCAAGCGTCTCGATCATGCCGTTGATGGTGTCGGCCAGCAGGGCGATCTCTCCCTTCGCGTCGACCGTCAGTTTGCGCCTGAGATTGCCTTGCGCGACCGCCGTCACGACATCGGCGATGCCGCGCACCTGATTGGTCAAGTTCGTCGCCATCAGGTTGACGTTGTCGGTCAGGTCCTTCCAGGTCCCGGCAACACCTTCGACGCGCGCCTGGCCACCAAGCTTGCCCTCGGTGCCAACCTCACGCGCGACTCGGGTGACCTCGCCGGCGAAGGAGTTCAACTGGTCCACCATGGTGTTGATGGTCGACTTGAGCTCCAGGATTTCGCCCTTCACATCGACGGTGATCTTCTTCGACAGGTCGCCGCGCGCCACGGCGGTCGTGACTTCGGCGATGTTGCGCACCTGGCCGGTCAGATTCTCGGCCATCGAGTTCACATTGTCTGTGAGATCCTTCCACGTGCCCGCAACGCCGCGCACCTGCGCCTGGCCTCCCAACTTGCCTTCCGTGCCGACCTCGCGTGCCACGCGCGTGACTTCCGAAGCGAAGGAATTAAGCTGGTCCACCATTGTGTTGATGGTGTCCTTCAGCTCCAGGATCTCGCCGCGGACATCGACGGTGATCTTCTTCGAAAGGTCCCCGAGCGCCACGGCGGTGGTCACCTCGGCGATGTTGCGCACCTGGCCGGTCAGGTTGGCCGCCATGGCGTTGACGTTTTCGGTCAGATCCTTCCACGTGCCGCCGATGCCGCGCACCTGGGCCTGGCCGCCGAGCTTGCCATCGGAGCCGACCTCGCGCGCCACACGTGTCACTTCCGAAGCGAAGGAATTGAGCTGGTCGACCATCGTGTTGATGACGTCCTTGATCTGCAAGATCTCGCCCAGCGCGTCGACGGTGATCTTCTGGGTCAAGTCGCCGGTCGCAATGGCCGTTGCCACCTTGGACACGTCGCGCAATTGCACCGTCAAATTGCCGGCCATGGCGTTGACGTTGTCGGTCAGATCCTTCCAGGTGCCACCGACGCCTTCGACATGCGCCTGGCCACCAAGCTTGCCTTCCGATCCCACTTCGCGGGCCACACGCGTGACCTCAGAGGCGAAGGAGTTCAGTTGGTCGACCATCGTGTTGACGGTGTCCTTGAGCTCCAGGATCTCGCCTTTGACGTCGACGGTGATCTTCTTCGACAGGTCGCCGCGCGCCACGGCGGTGGTGACTTCTGCGATGTTTCGAACCTGGCCAGTCAGGTTGGCGGCCATGAGATTGACGTTGTCGGTCAAATCCTTCCATGTGCCGCCGACGCCCCTCACCTCTGCCTGGCCGCCCAGCTTGCCTTCGGTGCCGACCTCGCGTGCCACGCGCGTCACTTCCGAGGCAAAGGAGTTCAGTTGGTCGACCATCGTGTTGATGGTGTCCTTGAGTTCCAGGATTTCGCCTTGCACGGCGACCGTGATCTTCTTGGACAGATCGCCCGACGCGACCGCCGTCGTCACCTCGGCGATATTGCGCACCTGACCGGTCAGGTTCTCGGCCATCGAGTTGACGTTGTCGGTGAGGTCCTTCCAGGTGCCGGCGACGCCGCGCACCTGCGCCTGGCCGCCAAGCTTGCCTTCGGTGCCAACCTCGCGTGCCACGCGCGTGACCTCGCCCGCGAATGAATTCAGCTGGTCCACCATTGTGTTTATCGTGGATTTCAGCTCGAGAATCTCGCCCTTCACGTCGACCGTAATCTTCTTCGACAGGTCGCCCAAAGCCACCGCGGTCGTCACTTCGGCGATGTTGCGCACCTGGCCAGTCAGGTTCTCGGCCATGGAATTCACATTGTCGGTCAGATCCTTCCACGTGCCACCAACACCCTCAACGCGCGCCTGGCCGCCCAGCTTGCCTTCAGTGCCGACCTCGCGCGCCACGCGCGTCACTTCCGAAGCGAAGGAATTGAGCTGGTCCACCATCGTGTTGATGGTGTTCTTCAGTTCGAGGATTTCGCCCTTGACATCGACTGTGATCTTCTTCGACAGGTCGCCCGACGCGACCGCGGTCGTAACCTCCGCGATGTTGCGCACTTGCCCGGTCAGGTTCGTGGCCATCGCGTTGACGTTGTCGGTCAGATCTTTCCACGTGCCGGCGACGCCCTTGACCCGGGCTTGGCCGCCGAGCTTGCCTTCCGTACCGACCTCGCGCGCCACGCGGGTCACCTCGGAGGCGAAGGAGGCCAACTGGCCGACCATGGTGTTGACGATCTTGCCGATGCGCAGGAATTCGCCACGCAGCGGTCGGCCGTCAATTTCGACCATCATGGTCTGCGACAGGTCGCCCTTGGCGACGGCGCCGATAACGCGCGCAACCTCAGCCGTTGGCTGAACCATGTCTTCGATGAGATCATTGACTGAACGGACACTGGATTCCCAACTGCCGGTGGCATTTCGAACCCGGCCGCGCTCGCCTATCCGCCCTTCCTTGCCGACGACCCGGCTCAAGCGCTCGAACTCGCGCGTCACTTGGTCGTTGAGGTCAGCGATCTCATTGAAAGTCTCAGCTATCTCGGAATCGAGGCCTTCATAAACATTGTCGATGCGGACGGAGAAATCGCCGCGCCGGAAGGCTTTCAGAGAATTCAGGATGCTTCGACGGTCCAATTGCTTCTTGGATGCCTGCACGGTCACAGCGCCACTCCAGCCCTATGGATTTATACGGATAAAGTTGCCCCCGCGGCTAATGGTGGATCGCGCCGCAAGACCCCAAACGCGGCATTTTCAATTTTGTTCCATCGTGCCGTGAATTCCAGGCCGACGATTGCGCCTTGGTTTGAACGCCGGATTTCATGATGCGGTTGTGGATTTATCGGGCTTTAGCCGACCACGACACGCCATCGCCGTTTGCCATTGCCAGAGAGGCATGAATTGCGTTGCGCAACTCGGAAGGCGAGGCAGGCTTTGCGACCCATGTCCCTTGAAGGAAAATCGGATCGTGAAAACCCGAATTGGCGTAGTTTGCCGAATGGACGACAAAGGGGATGTTTCGGGCGTCAAGCAACGTAGCTATTCGTACGCAATCCCCGTCCGCCAGGCCGATATCCATGACAACAATGTCGGGAGAACTGCCCCTGAACCATTCCAGCGCGTCCGACGCAGGACGAAAAGACCCCAGCGATGTCGAACCCCGCGTCGCGCAACATGTCTTCAAGTTCGAGCGCGATAAACGCCTCGTCTTCCAAAATCGCAACGGACCTATGGTGGTCCAATTATCGCAGTCCTTTGCTCTCCGAAGCGATCGGCAGCGCAGCACGCCGCCTGACCGGTTCCACCCGGTGGTCGAAGCTCACGGCAATTTTCTTACCGGACATGGCATGGACCATAAGCCCGACCAATTCCTCGTCGTCGCAGCGACACTCAGGAAACCTTGCGCGGATTTCATCGACCGCAAACGCCGTCGAGATAATGTCGTCAGCGCGATAGCCAGAGATCACCGCGTAGACTGCGCTATAGGTCTCAAGGTCAATGACTTCGGTTTTCAGCACATCACCCTCCGTGCGGAAGGCCGACGGCAGAGGCGCCGGATGTCTCGCAAAGATTGCTAGACGCCGGCATCGAGTCTTCGGCGCTGTATCCTTTTCATTCTATGACGGTTGGCCGCGCTGTCGATAGCTCTGCAAGGCTTTGTACGCTTCCAGACACTGATTCACGCGAGCGACCCAATCAGGCAATCGTGCCGTTCATATACGTTTTCCGGTTCACTGTAGTGCCGTCCGCCAACTGAAACAGTCCGCCCGACCAGAATGACGATTGTCGGCCCTTTCACTTCAAGCCCCCCAGGTCAGCGAGTGAGTTGTGGCCAACACTCCAACACCTCCGCCATGCTGGCCGCCTCAATCTGCTCACTGAAGCGGGAATGGTATACTTCCATCAGTGCGTCATGGGTCTGGTCGGCAGAGCTGCAGATGGCATCGGTGACGAGAATGACGCGGAAGCCACGATCGATGGCGCCAAGCACGGTCGCGAGAACGCAAACGTCGGTTTCGCCACCGGTGATCACGAGCGCACGCACGCCGGAGCCACTCAGCAGCGCGTCGAGCCGCCCCTCGGTCCAGGGCGAATAGACATGTTTGTCGACCACCGTCGCCGGCGGTACAAATCGTGCAAGTTGAGGCATCAGCTCGATCAGGCGCGGATCGATGTTGGAAAGGGTTACCTCCGCCCACCGACGATAGTAGTTTGCCCACATTCCCGGCGCCTCGCCCGGGCGGGCGGCAGGAATGAAGCGCGTGAACAGGGTACGGGTGGGATGTCTGGCGACCAGTTCTTCGATCGCCGGGACCACCTTTTCAGCCCACGGCACGGGCCAAGGTCCACCCGGCGCAAACAGGCGCTGCATGTCGACGCACAGATGCAGGCCATCGTCGCCTATTGGTCCGTGAATCAATCCTTGGGCGGCCACTGGTGGATTCCGTCGGGTTTGGGTTACTGGCCTGCCTGCCGCGCTGCATCGGCCTCAGCCACATCAACAGTGTAAAGCAATTCACCGTTTTCGTTGGATACCCTCACAAGCCAGCCGGACAGAGCGTCCGTGCCAGGCTGCAGGTCGGCGAGAAGATCGATTGCGCAGCGGATAGCTTCGGACCGGGCCGCCTCAAGGCTCGCCATCCTCGACGGCGGTATGCGTCGGCTGGTTCCGCCATCGCGATACTCAAAGACATATACGTCGCCGGCGCCGTCGCTTGCAGAGGTTATCTCGACCTGGTCGAAATTGCCGTTGCTGCTCGCGTCATATTCATTGGCTGCGAGATCAAAGGTCGCTGTCTGGACCAGGATTGCCTTCGCGCGGGCAAGCACGTCATCTTCAGCTTGTATCCCGACGTTTGCCATGTCCACCGTAACGCAGTCGCCGCCCTCGCCGCAAAATATCACCCGGCGAACCGACTGCCCGTCTGGCGCCCTGGCATTCACCACTTCGGTCCGAACGACTTGCATGACACTCTCCTGCCTGTGTCTGACAATGTTCATGGTGCGCTTTCGGTTCCTGCGGATGCAGGCGCCGGCCCGGCAACTTAACGGCCTGCGCCGCCGCCAAAGGCCATTCGGAACCCAAGGCCAACAATGAGAAGGCCGGCGATCCGCTGCTGCCAAAGCCGCACACGAGGGCGCTTCAGGATCCAGGCGCCTATGCTGCCGGAGGCCACGGCATAGGTCCCCAACACCAACACGCCCGTCATTTTCTGAGTTGCTCCCAGCAGCAACAGTTGAAGCGTCACGGAACTCCCATGCGGATCAACGAACTGAGGCAGGAACGCTACCATAAACGTGATGGGCCACGGATTGAACAGATTGGCAATCATGCCTTCCCGTGCCGCGGCAACGGCCTTGATCGGGGTCGTATCCGGCCGGGTCTGTGTTTCCGGCTTCGTAAAGACCAGCCCTAGCCCGAGCCATACGAGATACGCCGCCCCAAGCCATTGCAGTGCTCCAAAAGCTAGTGGGGAGGTTCGCACGAGAGACGAAACACCGAACGCTATGAGAGGAAGCTGAACCATGCCGGCGCCGGCCGTCATCCCCAATACCGTGAACAGCGCAACCCTGCGTCCCTGCCCTATGCCGCGCGCCGTCACCAGCATGCTATCCGGCCCGGGCGGCATCTGCAGCAGGACGACCGTTCCCACGAATGCTATCCAATGGGCGGGATCGATGACTTGTTCCTCTCAACAATGATGCTCTTGTTGGACTTGGAGCGGCGATATAGCCGGTCAACGCGAAGCTGCGGCGCCGAGGCCGTTGCGCAGAAGTAGCTCATGTCTGGTTCAGAATTAACTGCAGAGCCGCGACCGCCTTGCTCCACGATCATCTCGGCAATGTACTCCTTGAGGTCCCCGACTTCGTCCTGAATGTCCTCTGGGGCGATGCCTTCCTCGTCTGCATCCGCGATGCATTGGCTTGCGAGTTCCTCTGCGGCATCGACGCCCTTCCGCATGAGAGCAGGCTTTTCGATCACATGCTCCTCAATCCATACTCCGACGAAATGGACTGTACGATTTACGATGAGGTCAGCGTCTTCCGAGAGCTGCGCCTCGCTTTTCAAATCGTCCCTCGTGGACACTTTCATGGAAATCACCTCGGCAAATGGGCTCACTTCCAACGCCGACAGGTTGCCAAAAGATGCACCGTGCCAATGAAAATCGCTGTCGAGACCGACAGGATTTCCCCCACCGGACATTCACGGTGCACCGAGCCCCCACCGCAGGAACAATTCGAACGGAAACGCGTTGCCCTAGCTGGAAACGGGATAAGCGCAAAATGGCCGCGCCACGTGCTGCCTGGAAGGGCTTCTTGAAGGTTGGCTCGGTTACTTGCGGCGTGAAGATTGTCGGCGCAACCAGCGAAGCATCCAAGATCCATTTCAAGATTTTGAACCGCAAGGACGGTCTGCCGGTCAGGAGCGTCTACGCCGATGAGGAGACCGGAAAGCTGGTGGATGCAGCGGATCAGGTGAAGGGTTTCGAGATCGAAAAGGACGAATTTCTCCAGATCGAACCTGACGACATAAAGGCGTTGAAGCTGACGTCGAAGCACACGCTCGAAGTCGGCGAATTCGTATCGATTGACGATATCGATACGCGCTATCTCGAGAAGCCCTACTATCTGATCCCGGCCGACGGCGCCGCAATCGAAGCATACGGAGTGATCCGCGATGCCATGAAGAACAAGGGCGTGGCCGCTCGATCTTGCGTGGTGCTCTACCAGCGCGGCCGCGAAGTGCTGATTCAGCCCTATGGCAAGGGCATGGTGATGACCGAGCTTCGCAACCACAACGAAATGGTTTCGGAAAGCACTGTGTTCGATGGATTGGCCAAGCAGAAATACGACCCCGATCTGCTCGAAATCGCCGGCATGCTTATTGACAAAAAAGTGACGACCTTCGATCCCTCGAAATTTGAAGACACCTATGAAGACGCGCTGATCGCCATGATCGATGCAAAGCGCAAAGGCAAGAAGCTGCCGAAGCCCGCACCAAGGCCACAGGAGAATGTCATCAACCTCGCTGAGGTGCTGAAGAAGAGCCTCAAACAGGAAGGGCTGGCGAAATCCACAAAGAGAGCCTCACCGAAACGCAAGACAGCATAGTTGATAACTGCCCAGCCAGAAGGTCCGCACAGCGGCCCCAGCCGCCCCTAAATCGCTCGGAACAATTCTCGCGGTTGCCCGTTGGCCACCAAGGACGATGCCTTATGGTCGAGATCAAGAACGTCGACGGGGCAGTCCTCAAAGTGCCAGAGGCAGCGGATGCCAACATTGCGCTCAAAGGAGCCGGAACGCAGGACTCTGATCGGGCGCCGACAAGCCCCAGGACCGCTGGCCATCGGTTAAAATACATGGGGTGTGAAAAGACCTTTCGCCTCCAGACGCGGCGACGCGCGACCTGTGGCGGGCCGAACCCCACGCCCAAGCGAAACCCGGAGAATAGATGTGCCCCCCAAACCAGAGCCAACCGAAGAGCCGCCAGTGGATGCGCCGACGTGGACGCCGGACATACGCGAGCCTGAGCCGGATCTTCTTCCCGACGAAGTGCCAGTCCCTAATCCGGACGAGAACCGTGATCCGCCAAAGCGAGGCGTGGTGACAGACTGAACAACGGGTTTGGTCCGGCATCCTCCTGCAAAGGCGTTTATCTCGCCGCCGGCTTTAAGATCGCCAGTGAAATGCGACTTGATTTGGCTGTGCCGAATGTCCGACGGACTTGGTCTCGATAGTGTGGACCTGCCGACGCTTCGCCAAGCCTCATTTTCCAAGTATCTGTTCGAACGTGCATTGCTTCGGGCTTTTGTCAGGACGCCATCGCAGAAATTTGGTGCCATGACGGAAACGATCGCCGGTGACATGATCGAACCGCACCTCCGCCACCAGTTCGGGCCGCAATGGCTCCCATTGTCCGCTCCTTTCCGTGCTCCACCGACTGGGGCCGCCCGGCGCTTTTCCCGTGAAGCCAGGATCCGATCGCAAAGCTTCAAGTTTTCGCGTGAGCTTGGCCCTGTCCTCCCGGGCGATCGTCGAAGTGAACCCGACATGGTCGAGTTGCCCCTGGTCATTGTACAGGCCAAGCAACAGGGAGCCGACTTCACGCAACTTCGCCAGGTAGCGGAACCCTCCGACGACACAATCGGCCGTGCGCAGGCGCTTGACTTTGACCATGGCGCGCTCGCCGGGTCGATATTCGTCATCGAGAAGCTTGGCAACGACCCCGTCGGTCGAACCTTGTCCGGATTGGCCAAGCCATCTGCCTGCCGCCGCCAAATCAAGCGTTGCCCGAGACAGTTCGAGATCCTTTCGCCCGGCCGACTTTACGAACAGTTCGAGTGCAGCGCGCCGAACCGAGAGCGGCTGCTGCATCAAGGCGCCCTCGGAGGTCGCCAACATGTCAAAGAGGATCAGCTTTGCCGGCGTCGCGACCGACAGTTTCCGGATCCTGCTTTCCGCCGGATGCAGCCGCATCTGCAAGGCGTCGAAAGAAAGAGAGCCTGCAATTTCGATGACGATCTCACCATCGACCACGAACTCTTTTGTTTTCAGTTCATGCAACATCGCGACGATTTCCGGGAAATACCGCCCTAACGGCTTGCCGGATTTTGCTCGCAACTCCACGGCCGCGCCGGCTTTAAAGGCCAGGCAGCGGAACCCGTCCCATTTGGGTTCGTATTGCCATCGGCCAGCATCGGCCGGCAACGTGTCGGCAGCCTTTGCTTCCATCGGCGCCGTGCTCAACGCCACGCCGAAAGACGATTTTGCACTCGTCGGCAGATCGCGAGGGATGGCAGATTCGCCCGTCATGAAAGTTCCGTGGACAACGATGGAGATCGACTCAACGCAGCACTGGTGCCGGTTCTTGGAAAGAATCATGCTCCAACAGGGTTAGGTCATGATGAGATTTCAACCAAATCTCATCATGACCTGGAACGGTCTACTCGGCAGCCTGCATGTTGATCTTGCTTTCCGCCATTTCGGTGAGCTTGCGATCGGTCGCCTGCTCTTCTTTCAGGTTCTTGGCCAACACGTTGGCGCAGTCACTGCGGCCAAGCTGCTTGGCCCAGGCGATGAGCGTGCCATATCTGGTCATCTCATAGTGTTCGACCGCCTGCGCGGACGCTATCAGTGCCGCGTCTAGAACCTCCTTGTCGTCGACGTCGCCGCTCACATCGTCGGCTTCTTCGAGAATGCCGTCTATCGCCGGGCAGTTGACCTCCTTGGCCTTGACGCCATGCAATTCGAACACCTGTTCGACGCGCTCGATATGGCCTTTGGTCTGCTCGAGGTGTTTTTCGAATCCAGCCTTCAATTGCGGATCGGTTGCCTTGCCGATCATCTTCGGCAGCGCTTTCTCGATCTGCTTTTCGGCGTAATAGATGTCGCGCAGCGTGTGCACGAAGAGATCGTCGAGTGTCTTGATGTCCTTCGAAAAGAAGCCCATGGCCTTACCTTTCATTGTGCAAGTTCGGGTTCGGCGGCGGCTTGCCCGCCACCCGCGGAGGCCGGGAACTCGTCCCGGCTTGCTGGTCAACGCACCGGTGCTGGAGGAGTTCCTAATTCCGAGCCGGCCGTTACTCCTTTTCGGGACGCTGCGGTCCATCTCCGGAGGAGCTTTGACCCGATCACACGTTCCATGGTCCAGCGAGGACCCTCAGGCGCACGCCGGCGCGGAAAAACTGACGGCCAGGAGAGCCGAAACGTGCTGTGCGCCGCAAGCTCTCGCAGGCGATGGCTGCTTCGGCAGATGCAATGCCAGCGCCGGGCGCGCACTATTGTCGGGAGAACTCTTGGTCAAGTATGCGAAGGCCCTCTTCATATTTGGCCGCCGACGCTCCGACCTGCCTCGACTGCCAGATGTTGTCCTCCAGATCGGCGCGTTTTACGGGGAGCGCCACTGGGTTCGACGCAGCCCGCCGGACAAAGGCGAAATACTCCTCATCCGGCCTGCGCGACAAGGCATCGACCGCCGCGGTAATTGTCGGTCCGAAGCCTGCTTCTTCGAGCTTGGCGCGGGTCCAGCCCTCGCCTTTCTCCAGAACGTCATGAAGGTAGGCAACAGTCTTCTGATCGATTGTCTCGACAGCGTCGACGACACGGCGGCAATGCTCGATGTAGGGCCGCCCGGTCTTATCGCGCTGCGACGCGTGAACCTCCTCCGCAATCTTTGCCGCCTGGTAGAAAATGCTCATCGCGCCTGTCGTTACCGTGATTGTCTCTGCCTGATGAAACCTATTCGACGATATGTGGCGTGTGTCGCTTGTCCTCGGCAGGGTCGACATCGATACGGGCCTTTTCCGGATCGAAAGCGCCGTGACCTGCAATAGCCAGAGCAGCCGCATCGGGCGTTTCGTAGGCCCACATGAAATCGTCGGAAGAACTGCCGACGGCGTGGACACGCCAGTAGCTTGCGGTGCCTTTAAGCGGGCACCGGGTGGTGGTGTCGCTCTTTTCGAACAGATCGAAATAGATGTCCTCGAAGGGGATATAGAAAACGGGCTCGTGCCCGTCTTCACGCAGGACCTTCGCCCGCTCCGTGGCTGCGACGATGGCGTCGGAAAACCGCACCGTCACTGTGCCGGAAAACGGTTCTATGGCCAATCGGCCAAGGTTTTGCTGTGAAGTTGCGCCTGAAGTTTGCATCTGAATTTCTCCCTGGCGATTACCGCAATATGCCTGGAGACGAAATGCGCGGCGGCGCTTCAGGTTCCGGCATGTCCGATGAACCTGAATGGCGGGCCTTAAAGCGCCTCCCGCTTGCCGTATCCAGCAGTTCTCGTTGGTAAGGCGCGGTGAAATGCTCGTCCAACCCATTCGAAGACTTTAGAAGGACGACACGGTCGTCGCTTTCGTGGAGCGTCAGGGCTGGCACCGAAATGATCTTCGCCGCTACTTGCCGGCGGGCGAGTTCGTGGCTGGAGATGCTCCAGCTGTTTGGCCGTCGTCAGCTGCCGCCTCATGTACGGGCTCCGGGGCGGCCTCAGTTGCGGCCAAGTGGGCCGCAAGGTCGCTATAGACCTTGTCCCTGCCGCCATCGTGTTTAGCGATCAGGCCAAGTAAGTCATGACGGCTTAGCTTTGCAATCTTCATTAGGAATTCGAATTCGTGCTTCGGAATGGAGGCTGCTAAGCGATCGAGTTTGGCCCGCCGGGTCTCTTTGGACACATGTGCTCCTATGTATCCAGGCAGCATGCGAGGCACGTGTTCGAAGGCCCGCCATTGTCTTGATGGCGGGCCTTCGGGCGGCCGAAGCCGCTAGGTCCATCGGCTACTTGTTGCAATTTTGCACGGTCGAGGTCGTTGCGCCACTTGCAGTGTTGTTATCGATGTCATTGCCTGCGGCGTCCTTGCAACGGTCGGTCATGCCGTTCGATTTTGTAGTCGAGTTTGTGGAATTCGGATCGGTTGGCACGGCCGCATTCCCGCTGCCAGTGCCATTGCCAGCGGCGCCGCCGCTGCCAACAGTTCCAGTGCCAGTTCCATTACCCGTGCCAGCCGTGCCGCCAGCACCCGTTCCATTTGTCTGCGCCAAGGCGGAACCGGCCAAGGCAATAGTTAGCACCGACGCGGCTAGAATTTTCTTCAACATTGGAGTCTCCGTGTTTGAATCGCCGAATTGCGATCGCTTTCCCAACGACAGGTTTTTCTCATTGTTCCCGGCGTAATGGATTGTGATCCGCAGCAGCCTTCGTCGAGGTGGACACTCTTGACGGCGCACGAATTGTGATGAGACCTGACAAGGGCAGGATGGGCTTTGTTCAACACCAAAGCGATATGTTGGGCGCGGCTGCATGCATCCGACGCGGATCGCGATGCGGAATGTGGGCAAGACGGTTACAACAGAAGCGGCGATCAGAGCTGCGAGCGAACCGGCCGCCTTGATGTTAATCTGACGGTTGAATCTCAAGACCATTCCGACGCAGGAGCAGAACGCATGCCGGCTCGATCCGAAGGATTTACAATCGCTCTGGCTCACAACGGGGATGCACGAACGCAGGCGGCCGCTGCGCTCTATCGACACAACATCGAACAAACCGGAATCGATGACCGGGCAGTGATCGGCGCGGAGCTTACCGACCCCTCGGGAAAGATCTGGGGTGGAATTTGGGGCAGAACGGAACTGGGGCTCCTGTTTCTCGACATGTTCTTCTTGCCTGAAAAATTGCGTGGCCGATCCTATGGATCACAGCTTCTTATGGCGATTGAGGAGGAAGCCGTTAGGCGTGGATGTAAGAGAGCCGTCGTCGAGACGAGCAGTTTCCAGGCGCCTCAATTTTACCGGCTTCATGGGTTTGAGGAATTCGGCAAAGTCGAATTCGTTATTCCAGGACACGCCCGCATCTTCCTTCGCAAGAACCTGCAGTAATCTTTGCGGAGGCGCCATCTGCACGAACGGCTGTTCGCCGGCAAAACGCCGGCGCCTTAGCCCTCCCAGCCGTAGCCATCTACTCCCGAAGGTCCTTTTGCCCTTTCCATCCGGGAAGCTCGGTCATCGGGCATAGCAGCCGCGGTCGCGCCGGATCGGAGATATCGAGTTTATCCCAGGGAATGCGGTACAGGCCGTCGCGACGGCGCAGCCGAAACAGGTCGAGCATCGCGATGCCGATGGTCGAAGCCGACAGACGCTCGAACGCGGCGTAGATGCCAACGTGGAATTCAGTAACGACGAGCTCGTCGCCACGCTGTTCGGCGAGAATCTCTTCGATGTGACCGATGCTCTTTCCACGCTGCGAGAGCACGCGTCGCCCGGCAAGATGTTCGAGGTTGACTGTCCTCATCATCACGCTCCTGGGATGCGCCCGATGACATGATCGCGCAACCAGTCCTGCCAGGCGAAAATCGACGTCTCGCCCACCTCGATGTCACATTCGATGTCGAGCCCGTTGTCCTGCACCTTTTTCCACGCAATCCTGTGTGGCTCGGCGTGGCGTTTGCCACCCACCCTCGTCGCCAGTTGCGCCATCCATTCCCCGGGCCGCGCGCCAAGGCGGCGCGCCAAAGTGATGGAGCCGAGTTCTATCGCGACAATCCTTGGTGGTTTGCCCCGCCGCAACTCGGCCACCACTCCGTCGACCTTGCCGATCTTGACCCGCCGGCGGTCGAACACCTGCTTGTCCAGGAGATCACGCATCAATTCCATCATGTGCCTCCGAATATCTGCAGCGGAATCGTCACCACGGCGAGCACGAAGGCAAGCGCGATAATGAAGACAACGGCGGCATTCGAAATGATGCCGTTGCGATGTTCGCCGACATAGCGTTCGTCATTCAGCAGGAAGAGAAATGGAACTACCGTCAGCGGAAGGCTCGCCGCCGTTACCGCCATGGAAAAGATGGTCAGCCTCAGTGGGTCGAGGCCAAGCATGATCGGAATGGCGGCCAAAAACAATGATGCCGTATAGACGGCACTGAAGCCCGGATCATCGCGCGGCTTGCGATCCTCGCCCCAGGTCCAGCCAAAGCCCTGTGCCACCAGATATGCCTGTTGCAACCCGACTTCGAGTGCGGCGCCGAAACAGGCAATGGCGAGCGAGGCAACGAATAGAACGAACCCCCAGAAGCCGAATATAGGGATCAGCATCAACGGCAGTTGGTGATAGTCGTCCACCTGGTCGATGCCGCGCGTCGCGAGAACGAGAGCAGCGACGATCAACACGCCGATCGAAATGGTCCCACCAAAGGTCATGCCCAGCCCGGCGATGGCACGATTGGCCCCAAGGTGGCTTTCATCCCATTTGTCCTCGATAGCTCCCGAGGAATAGAACATGAAAAGATAAGGCGATATCGACGCGCCGAGAATGCTGGCCGCCATGAACCAGTAATTGATGGCATCGTGAGCCGGCAGCGAAGGCACGGCGCTGCCAGCGACCGCTGTCCAGTCGGGCTTTAACATCACCGCACCAACCACGAAGCACAGCGTCACGAGGCCGAGGACCGAAACGCCTTTCTCGATAAAGCCAAACGTGCCTTTCCACAGCAGCAACCATGCCAGCAACGCCACCGGCAGTGCCCACCACTGGAAGCCTATGCCGGTGGCAAGTTCGAGTGCGATGGCCACACCGCCGATCTCAGCGGACAGCACCATGAAATTGACGAGAAGGACGACGAGCAACGTCCATAGGAAGACGTTGAACCCAAATCTTTCACGAATGCCCTCTGAGATCGTGTGATGGCTCATCGCGGCGAACCGACCGGCCATTTCAACCAAAAAGATGATGCATATGGTGCCGAGAACTATGGCCCAGATCAGCTGGAATCCGAAGGCGGCACCCGCCTGCGCCGCCGTAGCCATCGACCCGACTTCGAGGAAACCTCCGACACTGGTGACGACGCCAAGCGATATTTCCAGAAGTTTCTTCACGGCTTTGGTCCGAAAGCGCTGGTGTAAGCGGCGGCGAGCGAGCGCATGCCCGCCCGAAGATCCTGTTGTGCGCTTTCCACCTCAGTGCGATTGTTCACCCGCAATCCCGCCTCGGCATGCGCCACCGCCACCGACAAACTGTTGACTGCTGCCGTCAGTCCTGCTCGCCCGGCTGGTTCAGCGGTCTCGGCCGATCGAATTTGCGCCTCGACATCGGCCAGCGTTTTTCCGACCGAGTGCAGTGCGGCCGTGGCATAGGCGGACGGTGCCGCTCCCTCCACCCAGGCATCCAGCACCATCGATACGGTCTGTGCCGCGGAGGCCGCTGTTCGTGATTGCTGCGCCACCTGATTGGAAGACGAGCATCCGGCCAACCCGGCTAGAATCAGAAGCAAGCACAGGCAGCCAACCGGAAAATGACGGTCGTTATGGGGTACAGCGCGCGTTGGATGCGCCACGCGGATTTCCTCCCCGGCCCGAACCAACTGCGTCCGGCATCAATGATCTAGAGCGCTCGGAGAGCTCGTCAAACGAAACCGACGACGAGCCTGTGAGGTCGGCTAGTCCCACGTAACAAAACGCTCCATCCCGGACAGCCGTGAAAGAGGGCGGGCCCGCGCTTCTCTTTGGCGCGGAGAAGCGCGGGCAGATCGGGCTGAGGGGATGACCCGATCGCGCAGCATCAACATGGGAGGGCAACAACGCTGCACGGTTCGAACTTCCAGCCGGGCCACTTGTTCCAACTTCAACTGATTAGGCTCATCGCCGTTCTGAGTACTCAATCCAGGCGTTGGTGGGCCTTTTGAAGGTAGGCCATGGCGAGTTCTCATGGCGTAGAACGGTTTTTGTCGCAACGGCCCATCCATGAACGCGCGCAACGACCGCGACGACGACCGTCGCCTGACCGTCATGACAGCGCACGATCAATCCAGCCCAAACGCCGCGGAACAATTGTGCCCACTCGTGGTTCCGATGGCACGAAGATGGAGGATATGATGACGGACGCCAAACTCGCTGTGGTGACCGGCGCCTCGAGTGGCATCGGAAGGGAACTCGCAAAGCTGTGCGCTAAAGACGGTTACGACCTGATCATCGCCGCCGACGAGCCGGCTATCCGGCAGGCGGCAGAGGCACTTGAGACCCACAATGTAACGGTCGAAGCCATTGAGGCCGATCTGGCGACCGTCGAGGGCGCCGATCGGTTGATCTCCCAGATCGGCGATCGCGATATCGACCTGTTGTTTCTCAATGCGGGACGCGGGCTCGGCAACGGCTTCGTCGACCAGGACTGGCGAAAAGTCCGCCGGATCATCGACACCAATGTCACCGGAACGGTCTATCTGGCGCATGAACTCGGCGCCAAGATGGCCCGGCGAGGCCGCGGGCGCATCCTGTTCACCGGGTCGATCGCCGGCTTCATGCCCGGCACATTCCAGGCCGTCTACAACGGCACGAAGGCGTTCATCGATTCCTTCTCGATCGCGCTCCGCCATGAGCTGAAAGATAGCGGCGTGACGGTCACCGTGCTGATGCCTGGCCCCACGCAGACGCGATTCTTCGAGCGCGCTGAAATGATGGATACAAAGGTCGGCTCCGATGAAAAGGACAATCCGGCCGATGTCGCCAAAACGGGTTACGAGGCGATGATGGCCGGTGATGAACAGGTCGTCAGCGGTTGGAAAAACAAGCTGCAGGTTGCCGCCGCGCATGTCACGCCGGCAGGCACCTTGGCCGAACAGCACCGTAGGATGGCCGAGCCGGGGTCGGCGTCCAGCGACTGAGCTGATATTTCGCGTCATCAAACGGGCTGGCATTCGCAGAGACCGCATGTGCTGCGCGAGGCAATCTATCGCTGCCGCAAGGCGGCACCATCTCGGTTCCCGGCGTCTGTGTTGGCCTGGTCGATCACATCCCGTCTGGCGGCGATCAATAAGGGACCGGCTTTCCGGATGGGCCAGACGCATACGCAACGCTACCTGGAACCTTTATTGGCGACGGTCCAGAACGGCGAAATCGATTCCTCCTTTCTGACTACCCACCGGCCGATCTGGAAACAGGGCCGGATCTCTACAAGACGTTCCGCGACAAGCAGGAGGTTGTGTCAAAAGTGGTGATGCGGCCTCACGGCCGAGACGGGCAAGGCGACCGACACTCACTGCAATCACAAGGGAACATTCGCGTCGACGGCCGGTTAGGTGCCACTTCCGTAACGGTCACCTGCCGTCAAAGCGAGCCCATGATGAACCACGACCAGCATGACAATGTACCAGACGCAGCGCGCAGACTTGTCGTCGGAAGCATGGCGGGAGGAATTCTCGCCGCTTATGCTTCCACGGCGTCAGCCGATACGGGAACAGTGCCTGCTAAAGCAGGCCCTGCGAGCCCGATGCTAAAACAGAATCCGGTGACGCAATATCACCAGCCGCCTTTCAAGCCACAGGAACAGAAGTGGCCGGGTTTGGCCAGCAAAATGGTGCCGCGCCCGGACCACGGCGAAACGACCTACAAAGGATCAGGCAGGCTTGCCGGCCGCAAAGCGCTGATAACCGGCGGCGATTCCGGTATTGGTCGTGCGGCGGCGATTGCATTCGCGCGCGAGCGTGCGGACGTTGCTTTCGGCTACCTCCCCGAAGAACAGGAAGACGCCGACGAACTGGTGGACCTAATAAAAGCGGCAGGTCAAAAGGCTTGCCGGCGATATCCGCAATGAGGCCTTTTGCAGAAAGCTGGCCGATGAAGCAGCAACGACCCTCGGCGGTCTCGACATCCTGGTCAGCAACGCTGCCCGCCTCACTCGAGTCCACGGTCCTCAAAAAGGGCCGCCAAGGCCACCGCTCCTTAGGCGTGGTGGGCTTTCAGACTGTCTACAGGAGGAACCAATGGCTGGCGATGAAATAGAAAGAAGGCGACTGCAGATGTTGATCGAACAATATCTGGAGACCCGTAAGCGACGGCACGATTTCGTGTCGATCGCGAATGCCGAACTCGCGATCAAGGCGGTCATGCCGCATTGCCCGGTGTCAAACGCAGCGTTGGCAGAGATGATTGCCGCTGGCGCCGTCACTTACGGCCTTGGCGTCCTATTCGACGCGAAGCAAACCGAGGGCGAACTGCCCGTTGTTTGCTAGGCTCATCGCCTGACCAATCGTCGCGCCGTCGCGAAGTTTCGCCCAGCTCTGGAATACGCCAGACCGGGAGCATGCCATCGTGCCGGCCGGATCGCAGGCACTTGCCGGCGACGTCGTCTCGGGCCTGGACCCGAATGTCGTCGCATATCTGATGAAAAACCAGTGTCTTTGTGCAGTTACCGGGCTTCTCGTTGGGTTGGCACCGTTCCGCTGTCCTGGTGTCTTGCCAAAGCTGTCGGTTGAACACCGAGCATATTTCGCACGGCCTCGACCAGCGCGGCAGCCCACACGGGTTTTGACAGCATCTTGTGATGACGCAAATCCTGCGGAATGTCGGATGTTGTGTACCCACTGACGAAAATAAACGGAATTCCGCGTTGCGCTAGAAGAGGGACAAGGGCAGCGCTGGTCTCGCCGCCGAGACCAATGTCCAGGACCGCGGCAGATATGACTTCACTCTCGATCAGCTTTTTCGCGCGAGCAACGGACGGCACTGGCCCGGCGATGGCGAAGCCGGCCTCTTCCAGAATTGCGCGGTGCTCCTCCGCGACCAGCCATTCATCTTCGACGATAAGGATACGAGATGCAGTCACGTTTCGCTCTCCCGATGATCAAACGGAAACTCAATCCGCAAGCTCAAACCATCGGAACCGAAAGATGTTTCAAAATTTCCGCCAAGCCGATACTCAATTTCGCCTTTCACCAGCGAAAGACCAAATCCCGTCTTCTCAGGCGGAATGACAGCGGGACCGCCGCTTTCTAACCATTCGAGCTGAAAACCGTGATCCGACGCCGACCAAGTCACGGACACCACGCCGTTTGGCACGGACAAGGCGCCATATTTTCCAGCATTCGTGGCAAGTTCATGGATCACCATGCCAAGCGACAGGCCCTGCTGAGGCTTGAGCCGAATGTCCTCGCCTGTGGTGTTGATGCGTTCCAGCCCGAACGGCTCGACTTCCTGCCGCACGATTTCCTCTACCGAGACCTCTTTCCAGCTTTCACGCGAGAGCACTCCGTAGGCCCGGGCCATGGCGCGCAGGCGACCGATGAGCGCTTCGGCGAAAGCCTCCGAAGAGGGAGCATTTTTCAGGGTCTGACTGGCAATGCTGACCGTAACAGCCAGCATGTTCTTGACCCGATGGTTGAGTTCCGAGATCAATACCCGCTGGTGGGCTTCGGCTTCAGCCATGGTCGTCACATCGACAAAGGTCACCACCACGCCCTGGATTTTCCGCGCGCTGTCGCGGTAGGGGATCAGCCGCACGAGATAGTGGATGCCGTTGCTATCGCGCGGCAGCTGGTGCTCGATCATCTCGCCGGCCCTGAAAACCTGGGCAATATGGTCGCGCAGGTGCGGATAATCGAGCCGGCTGGCAAGATCGGTCAGCGGTCTTCCGATGTCGGTCGGCAGCAAGTTGAAGAACGAAGACGCCGCCGGCGTGAAGCTGCGGATAACCAGCTTGGTATCGAGAAAAACAGTCGCGATCTGTGTGCTCTCGAACAGGTTCTTCAGATCGCTGTTGGCACGATCGAGATCCTCGATCTTGGAAACCAGTTCGGCATTGATGGTGTTCAATTCCTCATTGAGGGACTGCATTTCTTCCTTGGAGGCCTCGAGCTCCTCATTGGAGGACTGGGCTTCTTCGTTGACCGAGACGAGTTCCTCATTGGAAGATTTCAACTCCTCCAACGCGGTCTCATATTCTTCGATCGTCGATTGCAGGCGCTCGCGCGTATCGCGGAGCTCGCGTTCGAAATCAGCAATCCCAGATGCCACCGGCTGTCGAACCTTTAGAGCCTCCAGCCGCGGCTGCGGCTGGCCCACCGGCTCGAACAGGACGAGAAACAGCGGCTCGCCGCTGCCGCGATCAGTCAAGGGCTCGATCGTCAATGTGACGAATTGGACACGATCTTCATCTTCTTCAATGGCTATCGCTTCGCGCACAACCGTGCGCCGGCCCTCGGCGGCTTCCCGCAAAGCGCCGCGCAATTCCAGACGCAGGCCGCTGCGTGCCATTGTGAGCAATTGTCTGCTCGGCACCCCTTGCGGCGGCTCGAGATATTTGCCGGTTCGGACCGAGTAATAGACGACATCGCCATCACCATTGACGACGACGTGAGCCGGAGCGAAGCGTTCGAGAACCTGCGCTTCAACGGTTTGCCTTAGGGAATAAGACAACCCGCGGCGGGCATGAGTGTCATTGGCGCTGGAAAAGTTGCTTGCAGGCGCAGCATTCAACAAGATCGGCAGCCGCGGCGGCGCCGTATGTTCTCGTGCCTTGAATATCCGTTGTTTCTTGTCGACCGGTGCAAACAGATCGGCATGCTGGCTTATGCTCTCGGAGGTGCCAAGGAACAGATAGCCGCCGGGCTTCAGCGAATAGTGGAAGGTCGGAATAACCTGCTTTTGCACATCGGGGCCGAAATAGATCAGCAGGTTCCGGCACGACACCATGTCCATGCGCGAGAAGGGTGGATCACGGATGACGCTGTGCGCCGAGAAGATGCAGAGATCACGTACGCTCTTGCTCAAGATGAAACTTGTGCCGTCATTGCTGAAGAAGCGTTCGCGACGTTCAGGCGAAACGCCCGCAAGCAATGACTCCGGATAGCGCGCCGAACGTGCGATGCCCAACGCCGCGTCATCGATGTCCGTGGCGAAAATCTGGATGCGCGGCACAGCCGAAAGTGTATCCATATGCTCGCGCATCAGCATTCCGATCGAGAAGACTTCCTCGCCGGTTGCGCAGCCGGGCACCCAGACGCGGATCGTATCGTTGGCGTCCTTGCCTTCGAAAAGTTTGGGGATGACGGTTTCTTCCAGGGTCTTGAAAGCGTCCGTATCGCGGAAGAAATTTGTCACGTTGATCAGCAGGTCGCGAAACAGCGACCGCACTTCCTCCGCATTTGAACGAAGCAACTCTATATAGGCATCGATCGCCGTGTTCTGTGTTATTTGCATGCGTCGCCTGACGCGACGCAAGAACGTCTTGGCCTTGTAGCCCGAGAAATCATGTCCCGAATGGCTGCGCAGGATCGCGTAGATTTCCTCCTGGCCCTTGCGGAGTTTCAAAGCACTGGCCTTGCCATCGTCAGCTTCAAGCTCGTCGAGCAGTTCAAAGCTATGGGCAAATTCCATGAGTTTCGCACCCATCTCATCGGCCGGGATGGCGATATCGATCAGACCGGAACTGATCGCGCTGCGCGGCATGTCGGGATTGCTCGGACCCGACTCGTCGGAGAGTTGCGCCAGCGTCAGGCCGCCATGCTCCTTGATTGCCTTGATGCCCAACGTACCGTCGGAATCGCCGCCCGACAGGACGACGCCGACGGCGTATTCGCCCTGATCCTCGGCCAGCGCGCTGAAAAAGATATCGATGGGCTTGCGCTCCCTGGACACCGAATTCGGTTGGCGCAGCTTTAGGCTGGAATTTTCGATGGTGAGGATCGCGTTGTGCGGCATCACATAGACGGTGTCAGGATGGATATCCATTGCATCTTCAGCGACACGAACCGGAATTCCGGTGTAAAGCGCAATCACTTCGTGCAGCAGACTTTCCCGTTCCGGGCTGAGATGCGTGACGATCACGAACGCCATCCCGCTCGAAGACGGCATCCCGCGAAAAAATCCCTCCATGGCGGCAATGCCGCCCGCAGAGGCGCCAATACCGACTATGGGGAACCTCGGCAGCTTTTGCATCAATTGTCCTGCTTCAGTGAAATGCAACGCGGCAGCGCTGATTTCGATCCAATGTGTAAACCGTTCCTGGTCGAATTCCCATCCCGCACCGCCGATAGCCACGGAACCGATGGACGCGACCGCCGTTTAGAGCCCGGAGGGCTGCTATGTTATTAGGCATGCGAATTCTGCTCGTCGAGGACGAATTCTTGCTGGCAAGCGAACTTGCCTCTTATTTCAGCGATTGTGGGGCGACCGTTTTGGGGCCGGTGTCGTCAGTCAGCCGGGCTCGACGATATATCGATTCAGCGGACGGGGCGGTGCTGGACATCGATCTTAACGGTGAGACTGTTTTTCCCCTCGCCGATGAGCTGACGGACAGAGGCATCCCGTTCGTATTCTTCTCCGGAAACGATCAGATCACCCTGCCGGAGCGGTTCCGGTACACCCAAAACCTCTCCAAGCCGGCCGGGTTCAGGACGGTTGCCGGGATCCTCGCCGCGCAATCAACAGCGCTTGGTGAAGACAATGTCTTCCGCGCTCTTCCAAAACTGAGGCTGTCCGCGCGGCTGCTGCTGGGCGACCCACAGGCGGCCGATCGCCTCGTGGAACGCACATTGAAGGCGGCGCTGGAGGAGCGGTTGTCGACGCGGCATGACCTTCCCTTGAGCGAATGGCTCAATACACTCATGGAGGAGGTGCTCCGCAACGACAGGTCTGGCATCATGAATTAAGATTGTCCGATAGTTTGCCGCAGGCCGCCCTGTCGACCGCCCCCGCTACGGTACCCCTCCCCAAGAGCGCTTCGCTTCGTCTTGCAAATACGGCCGCATTCCTGCTAGAAATCCTCGTGGCCAAACCTCCGCAAACCAAACCTGACTCATTCCGCGATCCTGTTGAAGGCGACGCACTCGCAGCGCTGCTCGACGAAATCGCGGAAGAGGAAACACCTGAACGGCTGTTGAAGCTCGCCCTTGAGCTGCAGCAGCAACTGCTGTTGTCAAAGCAGCTGAAAAATCCCAACTGAACGGCCTGCAGCTAGGCATCTTGATTTGCCTCGAGTTCCACGATGGCGTCATCGCCTCGTTCGCCAGACCGATGCTGCTGCGGTAATCTTTCTGCGCTCGATGTGGGCGAAACCCCAGTCTCAATAGCTCAGCGGTTCCTGCGCCCAGAAGGCCCTGATCCCATCATGACGCCGATGAGACGACCAGGAAGATCAGGGCCAACTTGGGTCGCAGCCCAAGGTCGATCACTGCTGCCCTGGCATCTCGGTATTTTCTTGCGGGTTCTTTTTAACGCCGGGCGCGGGTGATGTCTCAGCGGGGGCATTACCGCCTTGGTTCTGTTCCGGGGTGCGCTTTACTGGCGATGTCTGCCACGATCCGCCTGAAAGGGGTATGAACACAAAGAAGGCTAGCAGGGCGACGAAGATCACAGCCGCAATGACGACGCCCCACCCGAGTACATTTCGGGTGCCACGCTGTTCTTCCTTCCGGGACACATGCTCCGTCATCACTGGACTCCTTGTGTCATTCGACGAGGTACAAATTTATCGTGCAGATCGACCGCACGGTCTGCTCTTCCCCGACGCGTGCCGCCGGCACAGCCGAAGAAGCTGAAGCTAATCTTCTCCAGCTTTTCGGCTGCCTGGTTTGGCGGCCCGCTTTGGGGCTTTCGGCACTGCCGGTTTCCGCTCGGGTGCAGGCGGATTGATCGCCTCGTGCGCCAAACGGGCTTTGCGCAATCGCGCCGTTTTCTCTTCCCGCGCCTTGCGCTCGGCTTCCATTACGCCTTGTGCGTAGAGGGTGGCTCGTGCGTCTCTGTCGTTTGCGGATCCACTGGCCGCCATAGTCAGCCCTCCGCCTTGTAATTTCTTGCTTCCTTCTTGGCGCCGTCTTTGCCGTGCTCGGCTGCAAGCTCTTTGGCCTGCCCGGGTGACACGTCGGTGGCTTCGGCCAACTTGATTGCCTCTTGTTCAGAGAGATCTCTGTCCTTTCGCGTGGGGTTCTTTGTCATCGCAGATCTCCTATCAGAGCCCAAACGACCGGACCGGCGGTGTGTTCCCTGGAGCCTTCGATAGTCCACCGATTGAGGCGGGCTATCGCGCTTCCGTCAATGAGCGAAAAGTTTTGATGCGGACGACAAGATACATGATCAGCTTCAAGGCCTTTCGAACTGCTCCGGCCAGCCGGGTTATGGCCGGGCTATGGCCGCGTGGGACGCGTGACACACGGACGGATTCAGGCATCGATGCCAGGCGCTAGTTCTCGCCCGCGAGCGTGGCGAGAAATGACCGCCGCCATTCTGCTGCGTCATTGCGCGTGATGCGCTTGAGCAGTGCACTATGCCTTGCAATTCTTTCCTCAAGCGGCATCGCGAGCGCTTTTGCGATCGCGTCAGCAACCTCGTCGACCGCATACGGGTTCACGATCAAGGATTCGGCAAGTTCTTCGGCCGCACCCGCAAAACGCGACAATACCAGCACTCCGGGATCGGCTTCGTCCTGCGCGGCTATGTATTCCTTGGCGACGAGGTTCATTCCGTCACGCAGGGGCGTGACCAATCCGACCTGGCTAGCGCGCAACAGGCCAGCAAGCCGAGAGCGTGATACGGCACGGTGGATGTAGCGGATCGGGGTCCAAGCCAAATCCGCGTATCTTCCGTTGACCGCGCCGGCGGTTGCCTCAAGCTGGGCCCGGATGTCGGCATAGGCGCTGACCTCCTCGCGCGTCGGCGACGCAATCTGCAAATATGTTGCCGCCCGCTCGTGTTCCGGATGCTTTTCCAAAAGACGCGCGAAAGCCTGCATGCGGCCGGGGAGACCCTTGGAGTAGTCCAGCCGATCGACGCCGATGATTTGCTTGAGGCCCAGAATCTGGCGGCGCATGGAATCAATCTGCACATCCTCCGCCGCCTCATTGGCCATGCGTGCGATTGAATCGACGTCGATGCCTATCGGAAAACACCTCGATAACACCGTGCGGCCGTTCATCTCAGCCGAACCATTGATATCAAAAGTAATGGAGTTGGCCGCCTGCACTGAGCGCCGGAAATTCCCCACGTCCGTTTCGGTCTGGAATCCCACGACGTCATACTGAAGCAGATCATCGATGAGTTCTTCATGGTCGGGCGTGGCTACAAACAGGTCAGGCGGCGGGAAGGGTATGTGAAGAAAGAAACCGATCCGATTCCGGACTCCCAGCCGCCGCAACTGGGCGGCCAAGGGGATAAGGTGGTAGTCGTGAACCCACACCAAGTCGTCGTTGCCCGACAGCAGTCCTGCGAGCGCCTTCGCGAACCGCGCATTGATCTGCCGGTAGGCGTGTAGAAACTCTGCCCGGTGGTTCACCAGGTCGAGTCGGTAATGAAAAAGCGGCCACAGCGTGCTGTTGGCATAGCCATTGTAATAGAGCGAATACTCCTCATAGGGCAGGGTAAGCGCAGCCGTCTCGATCTTTCCCACGCGTTCCAAGCGGATCAGCGGTTCGTCGCTCGCGGCGTAGTCCTGATACTCGGCGCTTGCTCCTAGCCACAGGCCTCCACGCTCGGCCAACGCATCCCCGATGCCTACAGCAAGTCCGCCGGCTTGCGACAGATCGCGAATGTTCCCCAGCCTGTTCGAGACGACAACCAGACGACGCGGGATGGCGCGATCGCCAGTTAGCTCAGCCTCCCCACCTACGGCGTCGCGCTCAAGGGGATCACCAACCGTTTGCGAAGCCTCGTTGAGAATTTCATCCGGTCGCTGCAACAAGAGCAAATCCTGAGCGTGAAGATCGCTTGGGGAACGGTCCGCGCGTGCGATTGTTCCCGACGTAAGTGTCCAGCCGGATTCGCTGGATCGCATTCTCGGCCCGCTCGGGCGCCTCTTTCAGCGGCTCTCGCTGGATCGTCGTCGGACGCACCGGTGATGAGACCCCGATCCAGCACGCCGAGCAGCCGTGGCTTTGGCGAGGGCCGGACTTACCGCCTTGGTATTCATGCTGCCGCATCCCCTGCCCTGTCATATCAACTCCCCACCTTGGCAAAAGCGTCAACTGACCAACCGTCAGTCCACCTCGATTACCTTGCGCGTGGGCTTTCGTTGACGGGGCGGCGGCTTTACCGCTGCGGGCGCGGGCGGGGTCCGCGCTATCGATGCCTCCAATAACTGTCGCTGTTCTCTAAGCCGCGCCGTCTTGGCTTCCCTGGCATGCCGCTCCGCTTCCAACAGCAACTTGGCTTCTCGATCCGCCCTCTCGATCTTTTCCCTGTCGATGCGTCGTGTTTTCAAGGTCGCC
The DNA here is from genome assembly GCF_040321145.1 of Mesorhizobium sp. M0514. Classification (NCBI taxonomy): domain Bacteria; kingdom Pseudomonadati; phylum Pseudomonadota; class Alphaproteobacteria; order Hyphomicrobiales; family Phyllobacteriaceae; genus Mesorhizobium; species Mesorhizobium sp. M0514. The sequence continues at coordinate 104,157 of NZ_JAMYQZ010000005.1, read as the reverse complement.
TCCTTTGGTCAGACGGCGAACAAAGTGCGGACCTGAAAAAATGTTCCCAACAAATTAAGGCCTGATCTGCCTCAAATGATATTGACGAGCAGCCCGCCGGTTGCGCGCATCTGCGGCTCTGTGACGTCCAAAGGAACTGCTTGCCGTCCGCGGCGTTGCGCCACCACGCTGGCCGGAAGATTACCATGGACGACAAACCCCGAACGACGATCAGAAAACCGGCCCGGATTGATCGAGGGCGTTGCTTTTGCGGAGCCATCACAGCTGAATTCAGTGGCGATCCCTTTTGGATTTGTTTCGACCACGACGATGACTGCCGACGAGCGATCGGCAGCCCACTGACGATCTGGATTGGCTATCGTCCAGATCAGGTCGATTGGCTCGGCTCCAAACCAAAAACATTTTCGAAAACCAGGGGGGTCGTGCGCTCCTTCTGTTCGGAATGTGGCACCTCGATTGGGTACACCGATGAAGGCTTGCCAAACGAGTTCTACATCTCGATCGGATTCATGGACGCGCCCGAGAAGTTCCATCCCCAAGCCCAGGCTTATTGGGAAATGCGACTGCCGTTTATCAGGATGGATGACCGTTTGCCTCGCGTCGAGGGCTACACCCGAGCGCGCGACCCCACCCTGGGCAATCCCAGAGACCGGTGAGGCAGGAGGCTGGATCCGGGCGTCAGCGCCAGGGCTGGCGGATCCTGAAGGCGGCCGAACCATTGGAATGAGAGAAATGTCCAAACGGACAAATGCCCGAAACCAATTTCACCGGGGTGGGTTGAAGATGGACATGCGGGACTTGTTTTCACAGTCTGACGACAAAGAAGCGGATGTTTGAAGGATTCAAGCTAGAGACCGTGGATCTGCCCGAGTCCTCACTGAGAGTCAGGTATGGAGGTTCAGGCCCGCCGCTTCTTTTGCTGCATGGCCATCCTCGGACGCACGTTACCTGGCACCGGGTAGCCCCACTTCTCGCCGCCGACCACACAGTTGTCTGCCCCGATCTGAGGGGCTTTGGCCGGTCCTCGGTACCGGCGGACGCCGTGGACCATGCTGGATCCTCCAAGCGTGCCAAAGCCAGGGACTGCATCGCTCTCATGCGACATCTCGGCTTTGGCCGGTTTGCGATCGCAGGCCATGACCGCGGCAGCTACACAGCGTTCCGAGCAGCGATGGATCACCCGTCAGCGATCAGCCATCTGATCGTCATGGACAGCGTCCCTATCCTGGAAGCCCTCGAACGCTGCGACGCCCGCTTTGCGAAGCTCTGGTGGCACTGGTTCTTTTTTGCACAGCCGGACAAGCCCGAACGCGCAATCATGGCCGATCCTGACGCGTGGTATGGCGGCTCAGCCGAGTCCATGGGGGCTGAGGCCTATGTCGACTACAAGGACGCAATCCACGATCCGAATGTTGTTCACGGCATGCTTGAAGACTATCGGGCAGGTCTGGCCATCGATCAATTGCACGATACCGACGACAGGAAAGCTGGTCGCCGGGTCGCGTGCCCGACCTTGGCGCTCTGGTCCGCCCGCGATGACCTTGAGGCACTCTACGGCAACGTGCTCGATGTTTGGCGACCCTGGACCACCGAACTGAAGGGCCAACCGATCGAAAGCGGACATCATATGGCCGAAGAAGCAGCCGAGGCGGTAGCCGCAGCCGTCATGGCGTTCTTGCGCGAACCGACGTCGTCATGCGGCGAGCTTTGCTGAACCAATCCGTTTGATGGCACTGCTGATCGACCGTTCGCCATCGTCGTAGTCAGCCCAGGCGACGGTCTTTTTCAGGTGGCCCGGGACCGTGCGAACGGTGTATTTTTTCGGATCGAGATCCGCCTTCACCTGACTCCAGGTCAGCGGCATGGATACAGTCGCGCCTTCCCTGGCGCGAGGGGAGAGAGGGGCGACGGCTGTCGCCATGCGATCATTCCTGAGATAGTCGAGAAAAATCCGGGATGTCCGCAGCTTCTTGGCCATGTTGACGAGGTAGAGATCCGGGCTATCTGCCGCCATCTGGATGCAGACGGCCTTTGCGAAGGCCTTGGCCTCGGCCCATGTCGTCTTGCTGCGTTCGGCCGCCAATGGCGTCACGACATGCAAGCCTTTGCCGCCCGTGGTTTTGCAGAAGCTCACCAAGCCCAGATCTTCGAGACGATCGCGCATTTCCTTGGCTGCCGCGACCACCTTCGCAAAAGGGACTTCCGGACCGGGGTCAAGGTCGAAGACAAGTCGGCCAGGTATTTCGGGATGACCCGGCTGGCAATTCCAGGGGTGAAGCTCAAGGCCGCCTATCTGGGCGATCGCGGCCAGACCCTCGACGCGGTCGATTTGCAGATACGGTTTGTGATCGCCGAAGACTTTTACCAGTTCCAGCAGATTGGATGTGCCTGGCATTGCGTGGCGCTGGAAAAACTGCTCGCCGGCGTAGCCATCCGGCGCGCGCACGAGTGAACAGGGACGACCTTTGATATGTCTGATCATCCAGGGGCCAACGGTCTCGAAATATTCTGCAAGATCGAGCTTGTCGACGGGCTGACCGTCGCCGGCATTCGGCCAAAGCGGCTTGTCCGGCTTGGAAATGATGACGCCCATGACAACCGGGCTTTTTCCTGTCTTGCCAGTCACCTTGGCAGGGTCGGCAATCGGCGTCTCTTGAGGATCGGCTGGACGCTCGGCCTCGACGTCTTTTGCGGGCTTGTCTTCACGCAGGCCTTTGAAGGCGGCCTGCCGGATATTGCCACCCCCGGTCCAGCCGGCGAACTCGATTTCCGCGACCAATTCCGGCTTCGTCCAGAAGACGGTTGAATTCCTTTTCGGTGCGCCATCGCCGGTAAACGGCGACGTCGCGGCTTTCATCTCCTGCAGCCTAGGCATCAGCTGCTTGACCTTTGCCTCGCTGAATCCGGTCCCCACACGGCCGATATAGGCGAAATGTTCACCGCGATTGACGCCGACGAGCAATGACCGGAATTTGCCGTTGGTCGTCGACCAGCCGCCGATGACCACCTCATGCCCGGCGCGGCATTTCGATTTTGCCCAGGTGTCGGTCCTCCCCGAAACATAGGTCGCATCGGCCTTTTTGGAGACAATCCCCTCAAGCGAAAGGCGACAGGCAGAACGCAGCACCGCGTCGCCGCCATTGCTGAAGTGCTCGACATAGCGGATGAGATTTTGCTCGCCGCGATCGACTTCGCCGAGCATCTCGCTCAGACGTTCCTTCCGTTGTGAGAGAGGCATCTTTCGCAGATCGACGCCATTTGCGAAGAGCAGGTCAAAGGCAAAGTAGATCAGGTCCTTCGTCCGGCGCTCCGACAGCGCTGCCTGCAGTGCGGCAAAATCGGGCGCGCCGTTCTCGCCAAGCGCTGCGATCTCGCCGTCGATGATGACGTTGGGAAGACTGGCGGCCTCCTTTGCGATGGCGCCAAATTTCTCCGTCCAGTCAAGACCCTTGCGGGTCCTAAGCGCGATGTCCTTGTCTTCCACGCGCAACTGGACGCGATAACCGTCAAACTTGATTTCGTGAACCCAGTTCGTCCCGGCCGGCGGCCGGGAGAGCGTCGCGCAAAGCTGTGGTGGGATGAAGTCGGGCATCTTCGCCGCTGAGGCACCAGCGGCTCGCTTCGGCCGCGGAGCAGGCTTTGCCGACCTGGCGGCGCGCTTGTCGGCATGGCCGCGCTTGCTGTCCCAAACGGCATCCGCATCGGCCAACGATGAACCTTTCATCATGAACGGCTTCGGACCTGCCCCCTTCCCCGCTGCAATCCTCTCCATGCTCCGACCCGAGGCGACGGATCGATCCTGAGCCAGCACCGCATCGCCATTGCCCTCTGTCGCGTATTTGTCGCGGTGTTTGATCAGCAGCCAGTTGGTCCGCTTCCCGCCATTGCGGTCATGCTTCATGCGCACGAGGACGAAACTTCCATGCAGGCGCTTGCCCTGCAGCGTGAATTTCAGGTCGCCTTTTTCCAACGCCTTTTCGGGAGACATGGCGCCTTCCGGTTCCCAATATCCGCGATCCCACAACTGCACCGTGCCGCCACCATATTGTCCTTTGGGAATCGTGCCTTCGAAGTCGCCGTACTCCAGCGGGTGATCCTCAACCTCCACGGCAAGTCGTTTGTCGTGAGGATCCAGTGATGGACCTTTGGTCACAGCCCATGATTTGAAGACCCCGCCAAGCTCGAGGCGAAGATCATAGTGCAGCCGCGTGGCCGCGTGTTTTTGGATGACGAACCGGAGTCGGTTCGAACCCGCAATCGAGCTTTCGCCGCTGGGCTCTTTCGTCTTCGCGAAATCCCTTTTGGCCCGGTAGGTTGAAAGCTCGCCCGTTTTCATGGAAGTGCCCCGACTAATGACGCAACGCCGGACTCAACGCAGTGGGTGAGATTTGGTTCGGTTCATGGCCGAGACGGCGCCGATGCTGCTTTTCCGCTTCAGAGCGGCATCGGCGTCAAATGAGGGCCTTCAAGGATACTACACGTGTCGTCACCGCTGACGTTAAGGTTCCTTGGTTTGCCCAACCATTTTTGCAAGCTCTGAAAATGGTGGGATGTCCAGTTCGCCTTGCGCGTTGTTTGCGATCTGCAGAAGCCGGATCGGGAAGCAGATCGCGTCACGGTTGGCCGGTGACATGTCTTCGTAGGTCCGCTCGTCACTTGTCATGGACGCCTCTGCCTTTCGCAGGGCGGTATCGATCTCGTCAATTGACAGCAGACCTTTGTGAACGAGCAGATTGTTGATTGACGCGACCGCCATCATCAACCCTTCAAGCTGAAGATTGGCAACGTTCATGGCTTAACCGTGTTTCCGCCGCCCGGCCTCGCCGGGGCGTTCTGGCCATCGGATTGGTGCGTCTTGTCATCCACTTCGTTGACTGGCCGCGTCAGACCGACCCCACTCTTGGGTTTCTTGTTGCCGGCCGCATCCTGAGAGAACGCATCCGAAGGATCAGGACCTGTTCTAGCCGGGTACTTCGTTGCGCCGGTCTCGCGACGGTTTTCATTATCAGGCATTTTTGATCACTCCAATCGGATGACCGATAACCATTACGAGCCCGGCGAGTTCCGGCGCCGCATGGAACATTTCTGGGCGTGGTGCAGAGACAAGCGGGCGTGTCTCGGCAGTCACGCCTCGCGCACTGGCGGCAGGTCTCGCTTTCGTTGCCCACAGCACTAGGTTACTCGTTGAGGCAAAAGGAATTCCCCATGCGGGTGGCACGCGAAGCCTGGGTTCTTGGCAAGGAGAGCATCCTCGGATTCATCAACGACAATGCCCTCAGCCACGGTGCGGCGATGGCATTCTATGCCGTTACGTCCCTGGCCCCGATCTTGTTGATCGTTGTTGCGATTGCTGGACTTGTCTTTGGGCATGAAGCAGCTCAACTCGCTCTGTCGGCCGAAATCGCAGGCGTGATGGGATCGCAAACCGGCGACCTTCTGCGCAGCACCATCGAAAGCGCTTCTCACAGAACCGCCGGCACTGTTGCCACTTTGGTGGGCATTGTCACCCTCTTCGTGACAGCCTCAGGGGTGTTTGGCGAAATGCAGCTTTCGCTCAACACAATCTGGAAGATTGAGCCACCACCCATGTCTGTGTCGCGATTGGTGCGGGCGCGGGCGGCCAGCCTGGGTCTGGTTGCAGCGTTAGGATTTCTACTGCTTGTCTCGTTGGCGGCGAGCGCCGCCATTTCCGCACTTGGCGCTGCCATCAACGCCCATCTGCCGTTCGGCACGATCATTCTCGCGTCGATAAACGGCATTGTATCATTCGTGCTGATTTCCGCTCTGTTTGCCGCGATCTTCAAGATCCTGCCGGACCGGTCGCTCGCTTGGCGCGATGTCGCAATTGGCGCGGCAGTGACCGCTTTGCTCTTCACCATCGGCAAGTCGCTGATTGGCTGGTATATCGGAACCAGCGCGATTGCATCCTCCTATGGCGCGGCGGGTGCACTGCTGGTCGTGCTGCTTTGGGTTTACTATTCGTCTGAGATATTCCTGCTCGGCGCCGAGTTCACGCGGGCCTATTCCGTCCGTCTCGGCAGTCGGTCCGACCTTCAACCGATAGTGGAGGCAGAGAGCCCGTCGCGACAGACATCGAACCCTGGACCAACCATCCAACGCGAGGTGCAGGCCTGGATTGTGATCACGGGTTTGCTGACCTTCGTGGCGACACGGGTCTGGCCATCGCGGCGATCTTAGCTGCTTCCCACCAATTCTGTTTCTTTGGAACGCAACCCGGACACCGGAATTGCATAGGAACAGGAGGTTGCCCATGCCAAAATTCCGCTTTGAGACGACAGTATCCGGCCAGACTACCGCTCTCGAGGAAGAGCTAGCGAGTGCGGAGATGGCCAGTCCGAGAGCAATAGAGATGGCGCGCGTAGCAGTGGCGGCGGATCCTGGGTCAGGAACCAAGCAATCGGGATCGACTATCAAGGTCTACGATGAAGCCGGATATCTGGTCGCCACAGTCAATTTTTCCGACGTGTTGCCGAGTGATCCGGACGCCGGACAGCATGGGATTGGCGACGCGGTTGTCGAAGAACCGGGTGTGATGCGGTCTGGCTGACCCGTGGTAGATCAGGGTTTCACGTTTCGCTCACGCGATCCCCGGAAGGGCAATTCGCTGAGATCGCGAGGTCCTCGGCCATCATCAGATGCTAGAGCTGAGATTCGATCGGGAGGTGACGGACGAAGACCGCCAGGATACGGCGAAAAAATCCGGCTTCTGGTTCATGCGTATAGTCCTGAATCTTGCCTTCGCCGCATCCATGCCAATGCAGGACATTGTGTTTCAGTTCGAGCCGATAGCTTGTTTCCGGAGATATTTCCGATTGGAATCGATGCCGCAACTCGGCGACCAATTTCGGATCCTCAAACAGCACGCCCATTTCCGAGTTCAAGGACACTGACCGTGGATCGAAATTGAAGGAACCGACGAAGCCGATATTGTCGTCGACGGTGAAAGCTTTCGTATGCAGACTGGCGCCCTTCGAGCCAAACACCGAGATTGCCGAGCGCCGGTTGAACGGCTGAAGCTCGAAAATATTGACGCCATTCCTCAGCAGCCGCTTGCGATAATTTGCGTAAGCGCCATGGACTGCGGCGACGTCCGTGGCGGCCAGGGAATTGGTCAGAACCGAAACGTCAACACCGGCGCCGACAAGGTCCAGCAAGATCGCTGTGCCCCTTTTGCCGGGGATGAAATAGGGCGACACAATTTCCAGACACCCGCGCGTGGATTGGATGATCGGACGCAGCTCTTTCATAAGCCAGCTGCGACGTCTCCAACCACGAACCTTCTCCGGCGGATCGGAAATGACCCGCACGCCATCCACCCAATGAACGTCGTTGCTGGCCGCAATAAACTCCGTGATCGAGCCCCGGTTGCCGATGCCGTTCAAGAATTTGGGATCGGGGCCGGTATCGCTTCCTTCAAGCCATTTGGCATGCTCATGCTCAGCCACTGATCCCAAGGTTTTGATTGGCTTGGCTTCATTGCAAGCCCAGAAGGCATCGAATATCGCCGCGGTTTGCCGTACCGCAGGCCCCAGGAGCAGCAGATCGAGGTCCCGGAAATTGGTTTCTGCCGCATCGAAATAGGCATCGCCAACATTCCGACCGCCGACAATGGCAAATTTGTCGTCAACGATCCAAGCCTTGTTGTGCATCCGTCGTGTCAATGCAAAGAGCCGCAACAGCACTTCCACACCACGCATGATCCGGCCGCGCCTGATACCGCTCGGATTGAACAACTTCAATTCGATGTTTGGATGGTTGTTCAGCGCCAGATATGCCGCATCATTTTTACGCGGATTGACGTCGTCAAGGAGCATGCGCACCCGAACACCGCGCTCAGCAGCTCGAAAAACCTCGCGAAGCAGCAAGCGGCCGGTGTGGTCATCATGCCAAAGGTAATACATCAGGTCGAGGCTGCGCTCAGCGCTCCTTGCCGCCAGCACGCGCACGGCGAAAGCGTCATAATTGTCCGAGACAAGCAGCAAGCCGCTCTTGCCGGCCTTGATGTTGTGGTCTGCGGTTCGCGAAACCGATACGTCCATGAAAATTGCCACCTTTGGACGGCGCTCGCGCCATCCCGCTCAAATCATAGCTAGAACCATTCTGAGGTATTCTGGTTGCATACGCAGCGTCCAATCACCCAATTCCTGGATGCAAGCGGGGCCCAGCAATCAAGCGGCTGCAGAGCGGTCAGGAGGCTTGAGAGGCGTTGCCCCGACTGCTCTGCTGCCGCCGCGGAACTTGCTTCTCCTGTAGTCCCAGCCCCTCACACCGTGAACTGTTGGCGAGAGCCCGATGGCGTGCGCCCCGCCGCGGCTCTTCGACGAGAATGACGTGGTCGTTGTTCTCACTGAAGCGCACGACCCTTTAAATTTAGATATCTCCATTATGCCGGAACCGGGTTCGGGTTTCCGAGTTAAGAAAATGCTCGCGACGGGCAATTTTCAACAGAGGAGACGGCACAATGCCCACTGCCAAGAAAGCCAATGGCAACAACAAGGACCTGGAGGACCTTTTCCTCGATGGCCTCAAAGACATCTACTATGCCGAGAAGAAAATTCTGAAAGCCTTGCCGAAGATGGCCAAAGGCGCATCCGAAGAGCAAGTTTCGGCAGCATTCGAGAAGCACCTCGCTGAAACCGAGGGGCAGGTCGAACGTCTGGAGGAGGTCTTCGAGATTCTCGGCGCTGCCGCGCGCGGCAAAACCTGCCCGGCGATCGACGGCATCCTGGAGGAAGGATCTGAAATCCTTCAGGAGTACAAGGGTTCGACTTCGCTCGATGCAGGGCTCGTCGGTGCCGCGCAAGCCGTGGAGCACTACGAGATCGCCAGGTATGGAACCCTGATCGCCTGGGCTACGACGCTCGGCAAGGACGACGTGGTTGCGCTCCTCAATGCGACACTTGAAGAGGAGAAGGCCACCGACGAGGCGTTGACTGCCCTCGGTGAAGCCGGCGTCAACGAACGAGCGGCAGAACGGAAAGCGGCTTGATTGATCGCCTACCCAACCGCCTCGGCGACCCATGTGCCGAGGCGGTCCCGGGAGATGAAGGACATGATCACGCATATCTACAAAGGACTGGAATGTTTCCTGCTTGAGTGTTCGGCCGCGCTGGTCAGGCGCCGCGCGCTTGGCGGTTCGCGCAGCGGTCCTCGGCAGCTGCGAGAACAGCGCAGAGATGAGTTCAGGGCCCGCAAAGCCGCCGAATGAGCGCCAAGATGGAGAGTCGGATGGGCTTCTTTGGAAAATATTTCTCAGGACTGTTGAGCAAGAAATCGACTGACGGCAAGGGGAGCGGCGATATGCGGAAAGCTACCGGCGCGGGTCCGGCAATTGCCGCGCATTCCAAAGATGCAAAGACATCCGCTGCTTCCGGTCAAAGCACCAATGCTTCGAGCAAAAATGCAGATGGACGATGACAAAAGGCAAGATTTGGCTACCGACTCTAGGTCGCATCGAAGCGGCGCAAAGACGTTAAATCGTCGAGATGACCCGCATCGCAACCTTCAACGTCAATGGCGTCAACGGCCGACTGCCAGTGCTTCTCAAGTGGCTTGGCGAAACCGGCTATGACATCGTCTGCCTTCAAGAACTGAAGACCTCTGACGAAAAATTTCCCGTCGATGCGATTAGAAACGCCGGCTATGGCGCAATCTGGCACGGACAGAAGTCCTACAATGGCGTGGCAATCCTCGCTCGCGGGATTGAGCCGCTGGAACGTCGTCGAGGTCTGCCGGGCGATCCCGACGATTCGCACAGCCGCTACATCGAGGCAGATGTGAATGGGCTTGTTGTCGGCTGCCTGTATTTGCCCAATGGCAATCCAGCGCCGGGGCCGAAGTTCGACTACAAACTTCGCTGGTTCCGAAGCTTGATCACCTATGGCCAGGTGCTGCTCGGCGACAGCTCACCGACAATCCTGTGCGGCGACTATAACGTCGTTCCAGGCCCGATCGACGCGGCGGTGCCGGGGCGCTGGGTTGGCGATGCCGTTTACTACCCCGAGAGCCGGAGCGCATACGCCGAAATGCTTGCTCAGGGCTGGTTCGATGCGGTTCGTCGCATTCATCCAGAAAAAGGAATTTACACCTATTGGAACTTCTCCTACCGCGGCGGGTACGATCGGAGTTCCGGGCTCCGGATGGACCATCTCTTGCTGAGTTCATCCCTATTGGATCGCCTGAAGAATGCCGGAGTAGATGCCGAAACGCGTGCATGGGACAAGCCGAGCGATCATGCGCCAGCCTGGATAGAACTTGATTGAGCTTCCTCGGCAAGGAGCCTGAAGAACCTGGTGGCGCTCCTTCGTGATTACATTTGGCCGCGCATGTCTATCGTCAACAATGAGGACTGCCGGCGCCAAGCGATTCAAAGGACGCAATGATGACAAACACTCAAAAGGAAGCTGAACTGATTGCGCGCCTTGCACGCCAGCAAGGCGTCACTGATGGCGCTGTCATGGCTGTCCTTGAGGCGTTGCGGCGTGGTGGTGGAACCATGGCCCAGTTCAGCCACGTCGACTTCGGAGGAATGTCACAATGGTCCTCCGGCATGACGATGGTCGGCGACATGTTTGATGACAGCCTCAAGGCGAAGCTCAACACTATCGCGGCGGAGCTCTCGGCCTACCTGCGCGATCATCCCGCCAAGCCACAACGCGACGACACGAGCTATCGTTCTGCAGCTATGGCCCACGCCGGCTCATGGTGGCCTGAGGAGTTTGGGAGCCCGTCTGCCGCTGGTTCTCAAAACAATATGCGCTACGCAGCGTTTCCTGAGCGAAGCCGGCTGGTCATCGACGATCATGGAAAGATGGAGATTTATGACACAGGCGACCATCGCATATCCGGTGTTTCGCAGAGCCAGAGCACGGACTCCACCCTGACCTTTGTCAGCCAGCACGGCGTGGTCCGCGTATCTGATCTTAAGCGCGTATCTGCGACGTAGGGCAGGCCGCTTCCATGCAGACAGTCACGCTCATCGGCTATCTCGCGACCGTCTGCTCGATGAGCAGTTTCACGCCGCAAGCCTGGAAAATCATCAGGACACGAGAGACAAGCGGCATCTCCGCACCGACGTATGCCATCACTGTGTTGGGGTTCGCCTTGTGGCTGGCCTTCGGCATCATGAAGGCAGAGTGGCCGATCATAATCACGAATGGCGTTTGTCTCCTGCTGTCAGCGTTCATTCTCACAATGACAGTCCTGCCGCAGGCTGAGAAAGATGCAGTTGCCAAGGCTTTCGACCCCGACGACTAAATTAACGCTTCCAACTTTTCAGAAGCGGACCTTGGCTACCATATGCAGGATCCTTGCGCGGACGCCCCACCTTGGGGATGGTTGCGAGCGCATCGCTATGCTGATCCTTGCTCCTACATTCGTCATAAGTCCCAAATGGAGGATACGCGCCGACAACCAAAAAATCATCGGATGCCGAGAGGCATTGGTGCCCGGTGCCTGCCGGGAGGACCGCGACGTCGCCAGCCTTCAGCGACAGCGTTCGTCCTTTCTTGCCGCCAAACCGGACTTCAGCATTTCCGCGGGCAATGCCCAGAACCTCGTGTATTTGCGAATGATAGTGAACGTAATCATAGATGCCGTTTCGCCAGCTATCGCCCCATCCGTTTGCATCGAAAAGCACCTCCATGACGGCTGCTGGATCAAGTCCTTCGGGCAATTCGACGGCGCCGCGATAAACGACGAGCGGCCATGCTGGATGATTGGGTACAAGTCCATCATCCTTGAACCAGAACTCATTCGACTTTCGCTGCCTCACAAATCCGGCGACAGCTTCCTTGCGCGGTCTTGCGAAACCGGTGACGTTCTCGATCACTTTCTTGCTGGTTTCCAAAATGCTCATCGACGCTGCCTCTGCGGAAAATATCGAACACGTTTTAGTCAACATGCACCAGAAGCGCTCCGTTCCGCAGGGTCAAACAAACCTTGCATGGATACGCGGCCGGAAAGCAGAGGTTAGCCGCTCGCTCAGAGCTCGACCTTTGCGTTGTCGCCCACATTCGGCTTGGCGCCGGTAACGGCCGCAAACACCATCGTTGCGGTAGCCATCATTAGCCCCGGGCTGTCCCACAATTCGCCTTCGTCGGGTTTGACCGTTATCAGACGAATCTCGGGATCATCGGCATTATCCCACCAGGCTGAGTCAGTTTTCTCCCAGAGCTCGGCGATCTTTTCCCTATCATTTGTCACTGTGGCCGGGCCTGACATGGTGACGTATTTGTAGTGGCTGTTGTCACTCCAGGCCAATGTGACCTTTGGATAGGTCGACAGCTGCTTGCTCTTGGCGCTGTCGTCATTGACGAGGAAGTATATGGCGTTTTCTTCACGGACCACACGCGCAGATAGCGGACGGGCTCGATTGTACTCGCCGTCCCAGGTCACAAACATGCAGACGTCGATGTCCTCGGCGAGTTCCCAGATGCGGTCTGTTGCCTCGGCGGGCGTGAGGTCCGTCTGCTGCTCTCGGCGGTTAGCCATAAGCGTCCTCCTGCGGGTGAATATCCTCGCTTACAACTCACGTCCCGCCACGACGTTCCAACTCACTGGGTCCTTCGGCTTGCTAAAGCGGTGGAACTTTCGAAATTGCCGGAAGTTTGGATGGCAAACGCGATGGCGGACAAGACGCTTCGAACATCAAAACGGACACCCGAGCAGGACGCAAAGGGTCAGTCGGAAAAGGACCACAAGGGCGGCGGAAACGACGGCGTCGCCAGCGCCGATCCGCGGGTGATCTCTGGCAAAAAAGACGGCGACGCGACATTCCCTGTCAAGGCACCGAAGAAATAGCTATGAGCTCATTGCGATCGCGGCAATCGTCGATCCGCATCGGCCATGTCGTTTCTCCTGCTGCGTCGGATGACACTTTACTTGCCGTCCCCGACGCGGATCACCTTCACCCTCAGGAGTTTCATGGCCGCATGACGCGCATCCGCCTCAAGGCGCTAATGGCAGCCTGAAGGCGCTAATGGCAGCCTGGAATCACGCGACCTTTGAAAAGAGAGCGACGTCGCATCTGGCCAAACCGTAGCGCCATCGGTGATCGGTTGTGGCAACCCGGCTCTGGTAGAACAGCGAAAGCTGACTTCCTTCGATCATCACTGTCGAGTGGCCGTTCTCGCCCGGTTGACCTGGCTCCAGCACCGGGCCGATCGAAACGTAAGGTCCGCTGACCTCGTCGGCTATGGCAAAAAACACCCGTTGCCGGTTTCCCCGAAGGCCGTCCGGAAGAAAGCACGTGGCATTGAGAAGCACCCGGCCGTCCGGCAATTCGATCAGTTGCGCGCCCTCAATGCCCCATTCGTAGTCGGGATCATCTCTGGTGTTATGGTGGGGAACATCGTTGTGGTCGAGGATTTTGCCGATCCGCTTCCACGGACCGAACCACGAGTCGGACTGGCTACGCGCCAGATAGATGTCGGGCTGAGGCACCCTGGTGAATTTTGGCATAGCCGAATAAACGAGGTAGCGCCCACCGCCAATGACCGCCGGATGCGGATCGTAAATTCCGTCCTCTTCCGTGTCCGGGATGGCCAGAATGGCCGGACTGAGGACTACCCAATGGAACCCGTCGTTGGAAACCGCATGCTCGCAACGGCCACCCGACTTCATGAATTCCGTCTGGATGAACATGTGGAAGACGCCGCACTCGTGGGTCACACCGGGAGCCGCAACACCAGTGCCGTTGATTGGAAGTTCGATCGGCTCATGCTCGGCCCACGGTCCATACAGATCGGGCGCCGTGGCATGCAAGATTCTCCACGTCTCAGTGGTGACCGTGCCGCTTGACCCGAAGACGTGCCAGACACGGCCATCGAAGACAGGACACGGGTCCTTGAGATCATCCACGCTTTGCGGATGAAACAGTGGAAAAACGTTGGTTTCAAAGTTGATGTTCATGTCAGCCCCGGAATTCGCCTCGGCAGTCGGAGACGCGCAGAGATACAGGCGAATCATTGATGTTAGGCACATTCTATAGCCAACGAGTTCAACGCAAATACGGCAATGCCGCTGTCCACCAGCATTCCTCGTTGAACCACGGTTTCAGTGGCGGCCGGGTTCCGACAGCCGCCCTCGCCTCCGCAACCAGATCCCGCTTCGTGCGTGGAACAAGCGGGCGACCGGGCCTTCTTCATTTCAGTTGGAACAACTCACCTGATCGAAAGTTAGGAGCTGGAACTAAGTAGTTCTCTCCATTCGCGATTAACAAATGTTAATCGTAACATAAATAGTGTCACAGAGGGAGTATGTCAATGGATGCGGCCTTTGGCGGGGTAACCGGCAGTCAATATGTTCGTCGCGAAAATATACTGGTCTGCTTCTCCCACTTACGATGGAATTTTGTTCACCAGCGTCCGCAGCATCTCCTCACTCTCGCATCCGCTCAGCAGCGAGTGGTCTACTTTGAAGAACCCCTTTTCGAAGAATTGCCGCAGCCGCTGATGCGGACGAGCGTGGCATCGGAAAACATTCTAATTGTCACACCAGTGCTGCCGCTCGGCACGTCGGCCGCGAAAGCAGATGCCGTCCAGCGGAGATTTGTGCAGCAGACCATCGCTTCTATGCCGCATAGCCGGCTGATCGCCTGGTACTACACCCCAATGGCTCTTCGCTTCACGGAATTCCTCGACCCAGACATATGCGTCTATGACTGCATGGACGAACTCTCTGCGTTCAAGAATGCGCCCCCCGAGCTGGGCCAGATGGAAAAGGCGCTTCTGCGCCGCGCGGATCTGGTTTTCACCGGTGGTCTAAGCTTGTTCGAGACCAAGCGTCACCTCCATCCCGCCATCTTTCCATTTCCGAGCAGCATCGATGTGAGGCACTTTCACACCGCAAGACGGCCAGGAAGGGACCCAGCCGACCAGGCCGGCATTCCTTCCCCGAGGGTTGGATATTTCGGCGTCATCGACGAGCGGCTGGACGTCAATCTCGTGGCGCTAGCGGCAAAGACAATGCCGGACGTGCATTTCGTCATGCTCGGTCCGGTCGTCAAGATCGACCCTGCAAGCCTGCCGCAAGCCGAAAACCTGCATTGGCTTGGCCCGAAAGCCTACTGCGATCTGCCCGACTATTTGCGCCATTGGGACGCCGGATGGATGCCGTTTGCCCTCAACGAGGCGACGCGTTTCATCAGCCCGACCAAGACGCCGGAATTCCTCGCCGCGGGTCTGCCGGTGATCTCGACGGCAATCGTCGACGTGGTGCGCAGTTACGGTGCTGCCGGGCTGGTGGAAATCGCCGACTGTGACGATCTGGAAATCAAGTTGCGCTCCGTTCTTTCGCGACCGCGTCAGATGCTCCTGCAGCAAGTCGATGCCTACCTTGCGGACATGTCCTGGGAACGGACATGGAATGCCATGGCAGCTCACATTGAGCGCGCCTACCAACGCAAGAAGGTCGTGCCCCTTCGCAGGAGTGCATAGCCATGTTCGATTGGCTGATCGTCGGCGCGGGTTTCGCCGGCAGTGTGCTTGCCGAAAGGATAGCGTCGCAGCGTCAAGAAAGCGTTTTGCTGATCGACCGCCGCAGCCATGTGGGAGGCAACGCCTACGACTGCTACAATGAAGCCGGCATCCTCATCCATCGCTACGGCCCGCACATCTTCCACACCAACAGCCAAACGATCGTGGACCACCTTTCGCAGTTCACGCAATGGCGGCCGTACGAGCACAGGGTGTTGGCGGCCGTGGACGGGCAACTGGTTCCCATCCCGATCAATCTCGACACCATCAACCGGCTTTACGGGCTAGACCTGACCTCGGCACAGCTGGAGGATTTCTTCGCGTCGCGACGCGAAACGGTGGAGGATGTCCGAACGGCTGAGGACGTCGTCGTCAGCACCGTGGGGCGCGAGCTCTATGAAAAATTCTTCCGCGGCTACACAAGAAAGCAATGGGGCGTCGATCCCAGTCAGCTGAGCAAATCCGTGACGGCACGAGTGCCGACCAGGACCAACCGTGACGACCGCTATTTCAGCGACAGCTTCCAGAAAATGCCGGCCGGCGGGTACACGCGGATGTTCGAGCGCATGCTCGACCATCCGAATATCAAGATCATGCTGCAGACCGATTTCCGTGAAATTCGTGAGAAGATACCGTTCAGGCGCATGGTTTATACCGGCCCGATCGATGAATATTTCGGCTGGCAGCTCGGGCACCTTCCGTACCGTTCGCTTCGTTTCGAGCACGTTACACTGGATTGCGAGCAATTTCAGCCGGTTGCCGTGGTCAATTATCCCCAGACGGAAGATTACACGCGCATTACCGAGTACAAACATCTGACCGGCCAGCAGAGTTCGCGGACCAGCCTGACCTACGAATACCCCACGGACATCGGGGACCCGTACTATCCCGTGCCCCGGCCC
This sequence comes from Mesorhizobium sp. M0514, assembly GCF_040321145.1. Classification (NCBI taxonomy): domain Bacteria; kingdom Pseudomonadati; phylum Pseudomonadota; class Alphaproteobacteria; order Hyphomicrobiales; family Phyllobacteriaceae; genus Mesorhizobium; species Mesorhizobium sp. M0514. The sequence continues at coordinate 87,758 of NZ_JAMYQZ010000005.1, read as the reverse complement.
GAAAACGAAGTGCTCTACAAGCGCTATGAAGCGCTCGCGGCAAGCTGCCCAGACGTCTGGTTTGTCGGTCGGCTTGCAACTTACCGCTATTACAACATGGACCAGGTAGTCGGACAGGCTCTGGCCACTTTCGCGCGCATCCAAAAAAGCCTCCCGGCCTGGGCGCGCACGGAGGAGCCGTTGTTGGCAGAGCCGAGAAGATAGTTTCTTCCAAGACGGAAGATCGGGCGGGTATCAGAAGGAGAAACTCGATGGATACAAACTTCAACTCGGAAAGCCGTGAGATATTTATCGTCGGCTTGCGCAACGCGCACGCCATGGAAAATCAAGCGCTGGCGATCATGAACCCTCAGGTCGAGCGTATAGAGAACTATCCTGAGGTGGCCGATCGCTTGCGCCGGCACATTCAGGAAACCGAAGGCCAGATCACGAGACTCGAGTCCGTCCTGGAGGGCCTTGGTGAGGAGCACTCCACCCTCAAGGACACTGCCTTGTCGATGGTTGGCAGCGTGGCCGCCATGGGACATTCGATGGCCGGCGACGAGATCATCAAGAACAGCCTGGCGAATTTCGCATTCGAGAACTACGAGATTGCTGCCTACAATTCGCTGCTGGTACTGGCCGACGCCGGGGGCTTCCAGGATGCTGAAAGGGCCCTCAAGCAGAACCTGAACGAAGAGGAAGCCATGGCCAACTGGCTCAAGGAAAATCTGAGCGACGTTACCATGCGATATGCCAGGCTGCGCGAGGCTGGGGCGACTGCAAAAAGCTGATGCACCGCACCGGCGCGGGCGGCGTTTCGAAGCAGACGCTCGCCCGCCCCTCCCTCGTTTTAGCCCTCTTCAAGGCGTCGTGTCCGCCACGAGAAGAGCTTGCTGACGGGCCAGTTCATCTGCTGTGGGTTTGCGCAGGTGTCGCCTGCCATCAGCCTGGATGACGGAAAACAAACCAACCTCGGCATGTCGCGAATTGTCCCAGCCCGGGTAGGCCGTTATCGGGTACAGGCAAATACCCTCGATCGGCGCTCCGAGACTGATTGCGGAACGCACCTCGTCGCAGACATAATGGAGCCAAGCCGGCCCGCCGGATCCCTCGGAGCCGGTCTCCGCAATGAACATCGGCTTGCCGTATCGATGAGCAACTTCTAGCAACATTTCCGACAGGGCGCGGTACTCGTGGTGTCCCATCGGAATCGTCGGCCCGTTTACGTACCATTGATTGTGCGGGTAAAAATTCAAGCCCACGACATCGACAACATCTTCGCTCCCGCCCAACTCAGGTTCGACGCGGCCCAGCAACATGTCGTAAGCTTCGAACTGTCCCTGTCGGGCGTTTTCGGCCCGGCGCCGTTCGCTGCGGGTCCGGTCACGAGGGGCGATATGGATAAGCGGCTCGGCCCAGACAAATCTGCAGGCGGGATCGATCTCCCGCATTGCACGAACACCCGCGATGGCGGCCTTCACGAGGTGCCGCTTGAACCATCCACGTTTGTTCGGCCCCACACGCGGGAAATAGCCGACCTCGACAGCCCATGCGAAAAAGGAGATTTCGTTGATGGGACACAACAGAGGCGATGTTCCGGTGATCGAACGGTGTACCTTGACGGCTTCTGCCGCGAACGAGGCATAGGCGTCGATGAAATGCAGCGAGCCCTGATCGACATGGTCCGGAGATCCGTAGTGAAAGATGTCCCAGATTACCTGAACACCTGCCGATCGGGCTGCCTCGACCATTGGCGCCCAACTTGACCAGTCATAGGTTCCGGGAGCGGTTTCGATCAAATGCCAACGCAGGCCGTCGCGGATGGTGCGAAGGCCGAGTTCGGCGCAGCCGCGGTAGTCGCCCAGGGCATGCAAATTATGCGAGGTCGCACGAATAAGATCGAGGCGAACGCCGTCCTTGCGCCGGTGCGAGGAGCATTCAAAGCCTGCCATGAAAAAACTGGCGAAGCGCGAAGCTTCCGGAACCGAGGCCTCCGTCTGGCGTCCCACTTCGCTCATTTTTCGAAGTCTCCTTTGGGCAATCGGCTTCGAACTCGGCCGCCTTGTCCGGACCGGGAACCGCGTTGGCGAAATACCGAATTCAGTCGGGCGCGCCCCATGTTCGTTGCTCAGTCCAGCTCGTCCTTGCGTGGCCGGGTAGTGCCGAACCCATTGGTAGAGCCTTTGTTCCGGTGGTGAACTGTCCGGGCGCCGCGTGCAAATGAGGAACAAGGAGGCCCGTCCCAAGTTCGGGGCGATGTACAGCCGCCGTCATCCACTCGAGCGGCTGCTCGGCAACAACAGAGGCATGGGATCACATGACAGTTCAGATTCGACTTTCCGAGATCGACCACGCCAGGCGCGAGGATCGTGGCGACGGCGCTTGGAGCATCGCACCGGACCTGGGTTACTTGCGGCTAGCAATCGTGAATGTCGTGTTCTTCGGCGCACCGGGCAGCGGAGATCGGAACTGGGTGCTGATCGATACCGGGTTGCCGACGTCTCGCAGCAGCATTCTAGCGGTCGCGGAAAAGCGGTTCGGCGTCAACGCACGGCCGGCTGCAATCATCCTGACCCATGGCCATTTCGACCATGTGGGAACGGTTCTAGAACTCGCAAATGGCTGGGACGTGCCTGTCTTCGCCCATCCACTCGAGCACCCCTATTTGGACGGAACCACATCCTATCCGCCACCGGATCCCTGGGTTGGGGGTGGACTGATGGCGCTGCTTTCACCGCTTTTTCCACGCGGGCCAATCGATCTTGGCAGCCGTTTGCAACCCTTGCCCGCCGATGGATCGATCCCCGGAATGCCCGGATGGCAATGGCTGCACACACCCGGACATGCCCCTGGGCATATCTCGCTCTGGCGCGAGCAAGACCGCTCGCTCATCGTAGGAGACGCTTTCATCACCACCGGTCAGGAGTCGGTCTATGAAGTCGCCATTCAGGATCTCGAGATGCACGGTCCGCCGCGCTATTTCACGCCAGACTGGGATGCAGCGGAAAGGTCCGTGAAGCATCTGGCTGCCTTGGACCCCCAGATGGTCATCAGTGGACACGGTGCGGCTGCTGCGGGAGTGGGCATGCGTCAGGCTCTCGATAATCTGGCTGAGCGATTCAGGGTATTCGCCGTCCCGCCGAAATTGAAATTCGTGCGGGAGCCAGCGTCGCCGATAGCTAGGCCAATCGAGCCTCCATCGTTCTGAAATTATGGTCGGATTGGCGAACGCGGGACCATCGGACAGAGTAACTCGGTCCAGCGGAACAAACCCGGCCGGCGACAGTTGGGGCACTCGCTCAGGGGGCGACACCCTGCGAAGTGCCGCGAGGTTCCGCGCCATGGGGAGGCTCAGATGGAAACCCGATGAACGCATGCCCCTAGCACGCGTTCCCGCAAAGAGAGATTGCAGAACCGGTGTTGTTGCCATCCAGCCCTAAGTTGACACGCCAACTGCTCTGGATCCTCGGAGGCGCATTCTTGCCCGGTTGCGCGGGGGGAGTGCTCGATCCCCAAGGACCAATTGGCGTCGGCAATCGCACGATCCTTTTGAACTCGCTGGCGGTGATGCTGGTGATCGTTGTTCCCACGCTTGTTGCACTTCTGGCATTCGCCTGGAAGTTCCGCGCCTCGAACAGCAACGCCCGCTATAACCCGGAGTTCACCTATTCGGGACGCGTGGAGTTGATCGTCTGGTCGATCCCGACGCTCACCATCCTGTTCATTGGCGGTCTGATCTACTACGGATCGTATCAGCTCGATCCGCGCAAACCGATCCCTTCTAGCCAGCCGCCGCTCGACATTCAGGTGGTGGCGCTCGACTGGAAATGGCTGTTCCTCTATCCGGAGCAGGGCGTGGGCGCTGTCAATCAACTGGTTATCCCCGCCGGTGTTCCAGTGCGTTTCAAGTTGACCTCGGCCAGCGTGATGAACACGTTCTTCGTGCCCCAGCTTGGCAGCATGGTCTACGTCATGAACGGCATGCAGACCGAATTGCATCTGCAGGCCGACCGCGAGGGCAGCTTTTTCGGCCAGTCGGCGCACTTCAGCGGCGACGGCTTCTCGGATATGAATTTCAGTGTGAGCGCGGTTTCAGCCGATGCCTTCACCCGCTGGGCGTCATCGCTGCGTGGCGGGGGCGGCGTGCTCAACGCCAACGCCTATCGCGAACTCGCCCGGCAAAGCACAAATGTGGCGCCGGCTTCCTTCGGTCATGTCCAGCCTGGGCTGTTCGAAGCGGTCGTTCAGCAGACGCTCCCACCGGGTCCGGGGCCTGCTGAGAGCGCAGCCAGCGGCGAGCCACAGGTGAGCCCAAGGGCATTACCCGCGGCGGCGGCAACGATGACCCATCATCCACAAGGCGCAGAATGACGATGCTGGGCAAGCTCGACTGGTCGGCCGTTCCTTTCGATCAACCCATCCCCCTCGGCGCAGCCCTTGGCGTCTTTCTGGCAGCAGCCGCCGTGCTTGGCTGGATAACGGTGAAGGGCTACTGGCCATATCTGTGGAGCGAGTGGATAAGCTCGGTCGACCACAAGCGCATCGGCGTGATGTACATTGTGCTGGCGATGCTCATGCTTCTTCGTGGTTTTATCGATGCTATCATGATGCGCACACAACAGGTGCTGGCGATTCACGGGCCGGGCTACCTCCCGCCGGAGCATTACGACCAGATCTTTTCCGCGCACGGCACGATCATGATCTTCTTCGCCGCGATGCCGTTCATGATTGGCCTGATGAATTTCGTCGTGCCGCTGCAGCTTGGCGTACGCGATGTCGCTTTCCCGACGCTCAATTCCGTCAGCTTCTGGCTGACGGCTTCCGGAGCCCTGCTGGTCAACATCTCGCTTGTGATCGGCGAGTTCGCGCGCACCGGCTGGCTGCCCTATGCCCCTTTGTCGGAAACCACCTACTCGCCGGGCGTCGGTGTCGATTATTATCTGTGGGCGATCCAGATCTCCGGCGTCGGCACGCTGCTCACCGGTGTCAACCTGGTGACGACTATCCTCAAGATGCGGGCGCCGGGAATGGGCTATCTGCGAATGCCGATGTTCTGCTGGACCTCGCTCGCGTCCAACCTGCTCATTGTCGCAGCCTTCCCGATCCTTACCGCCACGCTCGCAATGCTGACGCTGGACCGGTACCTCGGCTTCCACTTCTTCACCAACGAAGCCGGTGGAAATCAGATGATGTTCGTCAACCTGATCTGGGCGTGGGGCCATCCCGAAGTATACATCCTGGTGCTTCCCGCCTTCGGAATCTTTTCCGAGATTTTCTCGACTTTTTCATCGAAGCCGCTGTTCGGATACCGTTCGATGGTCGCGGCCACGATGTTCATCTGCATCGTCTCGTTCATGGTCTGGCTGCATCACTTCTTCACCATGGGTGCTGGAGCGGACGTTAATGCCGCCTTCGGCATCGCCACGTCGGTCATTGCCGTGGGAACCGGTGTGAAAATCTACAACTGGCTCTTCACCATGTATGGCGGGCGCGTTCGTTTCGACACGCCGATGCTTTGGGCACTGGCTTTCGTGACCACCTTCACCGTCGGCGGCATGACTGGCGTCCTGCTTGCCGTCCCGCCGGCCGACTTCGTGCTACACAATTCCCTTTTCCTCGTCGCGCATTTCCATAACGTCATCATCTCGGGCGTGTTGTTTGGAGCATTCGCCGGCTTCACCTACTGGTTCCCCAAGGCGTTCGGCTTCCGTTTGCACGAAGGCTGGGGAAAGGCGGCATTTTGGGTCACCTTGGCCGGCTACATGCTGGTCTTCGTACCGCTCTATATTGTCGGTCTGCTCGGCATGACGCGGCGCCTGCAACATATCGATATGGACCTTTGGGCACCGTGGCTGGTGGTGGCCGCTTTCGGCGTGGTGGTGATGATCGCCGGCGCGGCGCTGCAGATCACACAGCTTTTCGTTTCGATCCGGCATCGCGACAAGTTTCGCGACGAAACCGGCGACCCGTGGGACGGGCGTTCGCTGGAGTGGTCGACATCTTCTCCTCCTCCTGTCTTCAATTATGCACGGCTGCCTCACGTGGAAGACGAAGAGCCCTACTGGAGCATCAAGCAACGAGGGATCGAACAGAGCTCGGACGAGGAAAAGGCATATGAGCCGATCGAGATGCCTCGCAACAGCCCGACTGGCTTCGTCACCGCCTTCTTCAGCACACTGATCGGCTTCGCGCTGATCTGGCATATATGGTGGCTGGCGATCGTCGGCTTCATCGGCGCCTACGCAACCTTCGTCGTATTCGCCTGGCGCGATCATGGAGACTACGAGATCCCTGTCGACGAGGTCGCCCGCATCGACCATGACCACAAGGCAGCCCAGTTTGCCTGGCTGCGCGGGTGGGAGCGCCCGGCATGAGCGATCATGCATTCTCCAGCGTCGGCACCCAGGCACGGGACCCGTATCGGCTCAATCACACCGGTCGGCACGCGGTGCGCTCTGCGACCGGCCACGGAGAAGGCGGCCCGGCCTCAAAGTTCGTCACAGTGACTTACGGCTTCTGGATCTTTCTCCTGTCCGACATCATCATGTTCTCGGCATTTTTCGCCGCCTACGCCGTGCTCGCCAAGGCAACCGCCGGCGGACCGACAGGCAAGGATCTGTTCGAACCGACACGCGTTGCGGTCCAGACGGGCCTTCTGCTCACTTCGAGCTTCACCGGCGGCGTGGCAACACTCGCCACCCTTCGCAGATCAATGGCTGCCACGCAGTTCTGGCTTCTCGTCACGGGGTTGCTCGGGGCAGCGTTCCTGTTCCTGGAACTGCAGGAGTTCGCGGCAATGATCGGCGAGCAGGCAGGCCCCTCGCGCAGCGCATTTCTTTCTGCCTTCTTTGCGCTCGTTGGCTGCCACGGTGCCCACGTCGGTCTCGGCCTGCTTTGGCTGGGAACGATGATGGCGCAGCTGTGGGTCAAGGGCTTTCGGCCCGACATCTTGCGGCGGCTCCACTGCTTCGGGCTCTTCTGGCACACCCTCGACATCATCTGGGTTGCCATCTTCACCCTGGTCTATCTGCTGGGAGCATCGTCATGACCGAGATCGAGAGCAAGACCGGCGAGTTGCAGGACCGCCGCGATTCAGCGCCGGGCGAGGAACACATAAGCGAGCACGAAACCGCTGGGGGCCTCTCGGGCTATGTGCTCGGCTTCGGCCTGGCCATTCTGCTCACGATCGCGTCATTCCTGGCGGCGCGAACCGATCTGATTTACCAGCCCGCGGTCATCTCGGCCCTGGTGGTGCTCGCTGTTGCGCAGATGGGCGTGCATCTTGTCTTCTTTCTGCACCTGACCACCGGGCCGGACAACACCAACAACATCCTGGCCCTGGCCTTCGGCGTGCTGATTGTCGCGCTGGTGGTTCTGGGCTCTATCTGGATCATGGCCCATCTGAATGAAAACATGGCTGCCATGACACCCCATCAAGCCGGAACGATGCCTTGAACGCTGCCCTGCGAACGCACGGCCGCCCACAGTGCACCATTCGCACCGATGGCCCGAGCCAAGCTGCGGCGGCAACGCTGAGATGATACTAGGCAGTGAACTCATAAATTGGGGAGACTGGGATCGGTGGGAAACGGGCGCTCCGGACTTCCTGTACTGGGCGGCTTTGATAGGCGCCATGGTCGTCGAGGTCTGGCGATCCTTATTTCAATCGCACTCAGTCGCGGTAGCGCAGCCTTTCCAGCGCGAGTGCGAAAGCCGGCGAGTGTTGGCGCCGGCTTGGATAATACAGGTGATAGCCCGGCCGAAGGGGGCACCAGTCCTCAAGAACGCGCACTAGGCGACCCTGTTCGAGTAGGTAGGTCACTAGATCCTCGGGCAGATAGGCGAGCCCGAACCCTTCAAGGCTGGCCTGGCAGATCATCGCGAGGGTGTTGAAGGCGGCGTGTCCGTGAACGCGCACCTTCAATTCCCGCCCCTCCTTGCGAAACTCCCACGGTGCAAAGCCGCCTGTGGGCAGTCGCAGGGGTATGCATGCATGATCGGCAAGATCTTCAGGCGTGACCGGACGGGAGCGGCTTACAAAGTATGAAGGCGCTACCACAACCGCCATGCGGAAGTCTGGCCCAATGCGCGCCGAGATCATGTCCTTATCCACCTGTTCGCCGAGCCGTACACCCGCATCGAAGCGATCGGCCGCAATGTCAGCCAAGCCGTAGTCGTGGATAATCTCGACCCTGATGTCGGGATAGTCGCGCATGAGCCCGACCATGGCGGGCCAGATGATGGTCTCGCCGGCATGCTCCACGGTGGTGATCCGGACTGTACCGGCCGGCTTGTCGCGCAGGGCGCTGAGGGCGGCAATCTCGCTTGCGATCTCATCTAACTTGGGAGCGATGCTTCGAAACAGGCGATCCCCCGCTTCGGTTAGCGAGACGCTGCGGGTCGTGCGGGTCAGCAGCCGAAGGCCGAGGCGTTCTTCCATCGTCCGGATCGAATAGCTCAGGGCAGACTGCGACACGCCGAGCATGGCGGCCGCCTTGGTGAAACTGCGCTCGCGGGCGACGGCGACGAAGGTCAGGAAGTCATCCAGACTGTCGCGACGCATTCATCAATCCTACTTCTAAGCCCATGCAGATTATACCACCTAATTGCATGTCGCTAAAGGAGCTAACTTCCTGACTCAAGGCCAGACGGTCAACCGGAGCAACTCTCCGCGCATTGCCTACCGTCCCACTGGCCCACTGAAGGAGAACAATATGAAGAAGGTAATCGTGGGCGCGCTCGCCGCCCTCACCATGATCGTGAGCCCGGCCGCCTTTGCTCAGCAAGCGACGGGCGTCGCTCCCCGCGCCTACATGATCGGCAGCTATGACATCAAGGATCAGGCGGTGTTTCAGCAGTACATCGAAGCGGCGTCGCCGCTCGTCACCAAGTATGGCGGCCGCGTGATCGTCTACAATCCCAATGTCACTGCCATCGAAGGAAGCTCGAGATCGGTGATCGCCATCGCCGAGTTCCCGAGCCTTGCTGACGCCAAGCGCTACTACAACTCGCCGGAATACACAGCGGCCCGGCAGTTTTTTACCAGGTCGACCGAAGGATTTCGCATCATCACCGAAGGCGCCGGCCTTCCGCAGTGACGCAGTCCGCCGGCGGATGGATCAACATGGGGATCAGTCCCTGCTGGCCATCGCGTCCAAATCCGGGCCGAGCTGCGGCCTAGAGAACAGGAGCCCAATATGAGTGTTTGGTTCATCACCGGCGCAGGCCGGGGCCTCGGTCTGGATATCGCCAAGGCCGCATTGGCGGCGGGCCACAAGGTGGTGGCAACCGGCCGCAACACGGAAAAAGTCGCAAGGGCCGTGGGAAACGCCGAGAACCTCCTTATCGTCAAGCTGGACGTGACGAGCGCGGCCGACGCCGAAGCCGCTGCCCAGGCCACGTTTGACCGGTTTGGCCGCATCGACGTGCTGGTCAACAATGCGGCGAGTTTCTTTGCCGGGTACTTCGAAGAGTTGACCGCCGAACAGATGCAACTGCAGCTCAGCACCAGCCTCGTCGGACCCATGAATGTGACGCGGGCCTTTCTGCCAGCGATGCGCAAGCAGCGGTCCGGCAGGGTCATTTCGATCTCCTCGACGGCCGGGCTAATGGGTTTCGAGTTCTGCACGGCCTATTCAGCCTCGAAGTTCGGCCTCGACGGCTGGATGGAGGCGCTGCAGACCGAAGTCGTGCCGTTCGGCATCGAGACGATGATCGTGAACCCGGGCTTCTTCCGCACCGAGCTTCTCACGGAAGAGTCGACCAACTATGCCGCCCCCTCCGTCGAGGACTACCATGAGCGGCGGACGGCGCAGATCGCCTTCTGGCGCTCTCAGAACGGCAAGCAGGGGGGTGATCCGGCCAAGCTCGCGCGCGCCCTGATCACGCTCACGTCTGGGGACGTGCTCCCCCAGCGTTTCCTTGCCGGTACTGACGCCATTGCGACGGCAGAGCAGAAGATTGCCATTCTGCAGCAGCAGATCGGTGCCTATCGCGAGCTCTCGAGTTCCCTCGCCATGGACGAGAACGGCCGCAACTAACGACCCCTGCGGAACATCCGGACTTGCGGTACTGGTGGCTGAACACCACTGGCACTGCAATTCCGAGGTGAAGACTCGTGGCTGCGGCACTCCCATTGTCGTGCCGCCGCCGGATGGAGAGAAAAGGCTAGTCAGATCTCGTGCTTTGGCTGAGCTGCACGTATGGCATCAAGCGCTAAGCGAACGGCGTCGACGCCAGAGACGCCGGGCGGGATCGGCCTGAAAATCAGGCGGCCGTTCCGGTACTCCAGGCCCAACGCCTTGCTGTTCCGCCATTGGGACGCCGACGGCTTGTTCCGAAGGGTGATCGCGATGGCCTCGGGACCCAAATCGACTTTGCCGATGCCCAGTTCCGACGCTGCTATTCGCAACCTGGTAAATTCCAGCAAAAGGGCTACTTCGCCAGGCATGTCTCCAAAGCGGTCCTCGAGCTCTTCGCTGAATGTATCGAGGTCCGGCTCCGAACGGATGCGGGAGAGCCGCGCATAGAGGCCAACACGCACCGTAGGCTCTTCGACATAGCTCTTGGGAAAAGCGCCCTTTCCCGAACCGTTGATCTCGGCAAGTTGCTTGTCGAAGTCGGCCCCTCCGCCAGCCGCCGAGACCGCCCGCTCCAGCAAGTGCTCGTACAAGCCCACTCCGATCAGCTTCATATGCCCGGCCTGGTCTTCTCCGAAAAGATCTCCGGCGCCACGCAGGTCGAGGTCCCTTTGACTGATTGCCAGGCCGGAGCCGAGCCGATCGAGCGCAAGCATCGTCGAAAGCCGGGCCCTGGTGCTGTCGGCCAGTTCAACGCCAGGCTGGGTCAGAAGAAACGCAACAGCCTGCACCGCCCCCCTTCCGACCCGGCCCCGCAGCTGGTGCAACTGCGCCAGACCGAACCGGTCGGGGCGCCAAACGATGATGGTGTTGGCCCGCGGCACATCGAGGCCGCTCTCGATGATGTCGGTGCTCAACAAAATGTCGCCATCACCGTCGGCGAATCCGACCATGACTTCGTCCAGCTGTCTCCCCTTCATTTCACCATGCGCCGTCTTGACCTCGAGTTCCGGCACCAGTCTGTTCAGCTGGTCACAGGCCGGGGCAATATCCTCGATCCGCGGGATCACGAAAAAGCTCTGTCCACCCCGGTGAAATTCACGCAGAAGGGCCGCGCGCACCGATGCTGGATCGAACGCTGCCAAGATCGTGCGAACGGGACGTCTTTTGGCGGGCGGAGAGTTTAGAACGCTGACGTCCTGGATACCCGACAACGCCGATTGCAGCGTCCGGGGTATCGGTGTGGCGCTCATGCTCAGCGTATGGAGGCGAGGCGCCATGGTCCGCAGGGCCCGCTTCAACTTGACCCCGAACCGGTGCTCCTCGTCGATCACCAGCAGTCCAAGATTGGCGAAGGTGACGCTCCTGGACGCCAAGGCCTGGGTACCCACAACGACCGCAACCTGGCCGCTCCGCAGACCCTCTTTTGCCGCTCTCGCGTCCGCTGCCCCGACCATTCTTGAAAGGTGGGCGACCTGCAGGCCGGTTCCTGCGAAGCGGCGGCTGAACGTCTCATAGTGCTGCCGTGCCAACACCGTTGTCGGAGCTATGATAGCAACCTGTTTCCCGCAGAGAGCGGCGGCGGCGCAAGCACGCAGGGCGACCTCTGTCTTGCCGAAGCCGACATCGCCGCAGACGAGCCGGTTCATTGTCCTTCCGGAGGAAAGGTCATCGAGCACAGCGAGGATGGCGGCCGCTTGGTCGGGCGTCTCCGTATAGGGAAATTTCGCCGCAAAACGAGCCAAGTCCGTGCGGGAGGGCTTCATGATCTCGGCAGGCTGGCTGGACCTGATTTTGGCAAGACCCAAGAGGCGCTTGGCCAGCCTGTCGATCTCGCGCAACGCAGCTTCGCGTCGCTTCGGCCAGCCCTCGCCGTTGAGGCGATCAAGGGACACTGCCTCCGGTTCCGAGCCGTAGCGCCATATTCGTCCAAAGTCGTCGACCGGAACCAGCAAGGAAGCCCCGCCATGATATTCGAGCCTGACGACATCCTGTTGCTGGCCAGCCAACTCGACCTGTTCGACCGCGGCGAGCACGCCCAGGCCATGGTCTTCATGGACGACGACATCGCCAATGCGCAACTCGGGTTCGAGTATGCCCGTGGTCGCGCTCCCGTTCGCCTTCAACGCGGGACCAAACAGGTCGGATGCGGCGACCAAGGCGATATTGGATTGCGCGTCGACAAACCCTTCGTCGAGGACGAATTCAGCCTTGAGAAGAGAGCCCCTTGCGGCCGAAAGTATTTGCGGCAAGTCGGCCGCTTCCTCTGCCCGCCGGCCTAGTCTCCTATCGAGCAGGCGATCTGCTCGCTGCAATTCAGAGGCATCGCCGGTGAACACTACTCTGACTCCGGCGCTCGTCTGCCTTGTGACGAATTCCGCGAAATCATGCCCGGGTCGGGCCTGGCGGAAGAATTTGGGAACTCCCACGGCAGAAACGGCAAGTCTCACGCAGCAGCGGTTAAGCAGAGCAGCGTCCCACTCTTCACGGGATAGGTAAAATCGTCCCGGCAAAGGTTTTTTCGTTCCGGCTGCCTCCTGCCTGGCACGACGTGCATCCTCGACCAGATCCAGAATTCTGCCGAGCGGCTGCCCGTCGGTCCCTTCAAGGAAGGAGATCGAGGCGCTGGAAGCCGCATCGAAGACGGATGGCATAGCGCCATACGATGCGACCAGGCGCTCTTCCATCGACGTCGCGCGCATCGCTGTCAGCTCAGGATGCTCACCAGCTTTAAAGATCAGCTCGGATGCCGGTCCGACCGTAACCGAGTCTCGAACCTGATCGCTGAGCTGACTGAGCGGGTCGTAGGTCTTGAGCTGGCCGATGCAGGCATCGGGACCAACGATGATGCGAACGGGGCCATCCGCGCCAGCAGGGAAAATATCGATGAGATCGCCCCGAAAGGCTATCTCACCCGGTTCGTCGACCCTCTCGTCGACGACATAGCCAATGGCTTCGGACCTGGTTCTGAAATCGTCACGGTCGAGCTTTTGGCCTACCTCCAGAATTGTGAAACCGCCAGCGATGACGGGAGCAGGCGGCACCCGCTGCAGAATGGCTTCGAGCGACATTACAGCGATGCGCGGGCGATCCGGCTTCGTTGCGATCTCATGCAACGCACGAAGCCTTCGCCCCATATTGGCACGTGTGGGCCACACCCTGTCGTAGGGCAGGCAATCCCAGGACGGCAGCAAGATGATATCCGCGTCAGGCAGGAACTGACGCAAGGCGCCGGCGATCTCCTCGGCACTGCGTTCCGAGGGAGCTATATGGACGATGTGCTTATCCCGACTGGTCTCCAGGCCACGGGCCAGCGCTACCGCGATTGCTGAGGATGGCGGTCCGCCATGCTCTATCGCAAACCCGCTGTCATCCGTGTGATCGATTTGTTCGACATCCGTCCGCGAAATATGCCTGTTCACTGAAATCTCACCTTGCCATTGAGACAACGTCAGCGGAGCCACCCCGTTCCTGGTGGCGCATCAAAGAGTTCCAGGACTGGCTGCGGGTGCAGCCCTTGAAATTGGGGGGAGCGACTGGGTCAAAGCTGCGCCGTGATCGGCGAACTCCTGGGGCTGGCTGCCCAGCGGGACAATTTCTAACCGAGCCTATGTCATAGGTTAATGCATTGCTGCCTGGCTCACCTATGGCTGTCCTAAAAAACTGGTGCTTGGATCATTCCGGGATCTTCAACCACCCTCGACGCTGGCAAAACGCCCCAGGCACGGGACCATGCCGCACGGCGGCGCCTTCTGCCGCCGCGCATATGTCCCCATGCCAATCGGAACTTTTGGCGCGGATAATAGTTCGATCACCAACATCAGCCAGGTAGTCAATTTGTTCCCCACCTCATCCTCGGATGTACTCATTCGCAAGCTTCAGACCATCTCGGATCTTCGAGAGGCCGACATCGGCGTTCTGAAAGGCATTCCGATCCAGGAGAAGGAATATTCGGCCAACCACGATCTGGTGCGTGAGGGCGACCGTCCTGTTTACTCGTTTATCGTTCTTGATGGCTTGGTCGGTTCCACCAAACATACGGGCGAAGGAAAGCGACAAATCACATCATTCTTCGTCGCTGGCGACATTCCTGATCTGCATGGGCTGCATCTGTCGGTCATGGATTGTAACTTCTCGACCCTTACGCCGGCCCGAGTAGGTTTCATGCGGCATGACACTCTGCGTGCCGTTTGCGACCAGCACCCTCGCATCGCCACCGCTTTTTGGCGGTCGACGTTGATAGATGCCGCGATTTATAGGGAGTGGGTCATCAATGTGGGAAGACGCGAGGCATACACCCGCATGGCTCACATCCTGTGCGAACTGATTTTTCGCTTGCGCTCTATGGGGCGCATTGAGGATCACGTGGCGGATATTCCCATTACACAGGCGGCCCTTGGCGATGCACTGGGTTTGTCCACGGTCCACGTCAACCGGATGCTCCAGGAACTACGACGCAGAGGCCTCATTGCCACCTCGGGATCAAAAGTTCACGCACTGGACTGGGCTGGCCTCACTCACGCAGGAGATTTCGACACGACCTACCTGCACCAAAGGAACCCCGCAGATTAGCAGTGACGGAAGCTCTCCGATGGCACGATTTTTCTTCGACAGCGGCGATGGCGATCTCATCTTCGAGGACGAAATAGGTGTCGAATGCGCTGGCCTCGAAGAGGTCCGCCGCGCGGGATTCGAGGGCCTTGTCGACCTCACGAGAGAGTCACTGAAGAGCGTCGACGGGCAGCAATTGTTTATCGAAGTGCGTGATGAAAACGGCGCCAAGATTTTGCGGCTGAGCCTCTCGCTTCGGGTAAAATCGATCGCTTAAATTTGCACTCTGCGCTCAGCGTTAGGCGCGCGGATTGAGACTGCAAACATCCACTGGCATGTCGTTGTCTCAAAACCAGGGCCACTTTTGAGCGACATACATTAACCCATAGATTGTGCCTCGATTCGCCTCGATTTGTGTACAGGACGGGGAACCATCAAAGAGCCGCAGAGTTCGTCCAACGGACAAGCTCGGGTTCTAACATGGAAGAAATCGGCAAGGCACAACAAAAGGTCATAGCCCGCCTCATACGGCAGTGGATTTCATCGGACGCCAATCGTCGCCAGCTTCGCCAGTTGCTGGATCTGCCGACAGATACGGACATGCCCAGCGAGCATCGGTCATTGCTTGACGAACTCGACCGAAAGCTCAACCAATGAGCGCCCCTGCTTTCGGGAGGGCTCCCGAGTGGATGCGAGCCGGTGGCGAGGGGAAAGGAGCTGAGGTCGACATCTGGTTGAGGCCGCCGACATTTGACCCAAGCAGACGCGAACGCTTTACGCCGGACGGCGCCGATTGGCCGAAGAAGAATGTTCGGTGGTGTTCGCGGAGCCGCGGTCCGATTCCTAAAGGTGAGTTTCTGCACCTTGCTGCGCGTTTAAAAGTTGAGAAACGGCAGTTATGATCTGCGGCAGAAAAAAGGGCTTGGTGATCATTATGCTGTTGGGCACGCCTTCCGCTCCCCAGTGTACCGCGCTGTCGCCACTGATATAGACAACCGGGATGGTCGAGTTGGACCTTCGCAAGTGCCGAGCGACCTCCCACCCCGACTGTCCTGCTCCCAGACGGATGTCCGTGAGCACGGCCTTGAACTTGGTCGGATCGGGGTCGAAAGCCGCCAGCGCCTCGGCGGCACTCCGAGTGCCGACCACCTGGAAGCCGGCCTCCTCCAAAGCTGACTCGAGGTCGAGCAGGATCATTGTCTCATTTTCGACGATCAGAACAGCACCTTCGCTCATCCGGAATCTCCCCAAGCCGCCCGCTAATACGATTTCGGCGTCAACTTGGTTCCATCTGACGCGCAGCAGCCTGTTGGTTATCGAAGCTCTACGCTGCCTCGGTTGCGCGGCGGACTTGTGACGTCGGGAAGCCGCCGTGGAGAACGCCGACGCCGGCTTAGCTGCGTCCACAGCCTTGGACAACGAGGCTGATTACAGGCTGTAGCCGACGCTGAACCGTTGCCGACGAGGTCGCTTTGATCAAGCGTTCTCCTGATCTCCAGAAGCTTGCTGGATCTGCGTCATCACCTTTTGGGGATCGACATTCTCGGCGAGTTCCGGCAGCTCTTTGTCGGCCGGGGTCGAGATATTCAGACGCGCCGTCAAGGCAGCCACCATCTCGATCAGCCGCGTGGTTTCATGTTCGTTTAGAAGGCTGATCTGCAAATCCAGTTCGGCTCGGCGCTCGCTGTGGGCGGCCATTCTGTTCTGATTGATCAGCACAAAGGTAGACAGGAAGATTGCCTCAACCGAGGCGACCATGGCCAGGATCACGAAAGTCGGGTCCCAGGCTGGGACGGCTGGTATCTCGCCAAGGTTTGCGAGGACCCAGACGACAAGAATTGCAAGGTGCAGATAGACGAAAGTCATGCTTCCCGCGAAGCGCGAAACAGCGCCGGCGACCCACGCTTGAACGCCTTGGTGCTCTTCTTGCTGCCGCCTGTGCTCGACCAGCGCCTGTATGTTCTGGTGGAGCACCGACTGCATGTCGGCTGGACGTTGGTCGCTCATTTGAAAGCCCCGTTGGAGATCATTCCGTGCAAGCGGCGTCGCTTATCGCCGGTGGCTCCCGCGAGGCCGGATCTACCTTGAACTCGTCGGCACGCGACTTGGGTCGCTGCCGACGGCCCGCTTGGAACAAGGCGTGCCGCCCTGCAATAGTGTGCACCATGCCGACCACTGCTTGCGGGGCGCTCTGATGAACCATATGGCCGGCGCCCGGAACCACCTCGAGGAGAGACCCACCGACTTCCGCGTGCAAGCGTCGTGCATCGCGTTGCGCGTCGAACAAACGATCCCCGGATCCCGCCATGATGCCGGTGGGCACGGCAATGTCCCTATAGTTGGCTTTTCCCAACAGGGACGCGGCCAGCATCGATGCTGTCTCCAGAGAAACCGCCCGCAGTTGGGAAGGGCGGCTGGCGACATCTTTGGCAAGTGCGGCGAACTCGCCGGCGACGACGGCGGGTTTAAAGATCTTCTCCATTGCCCAATGCCAAGCAAGCCTTACAAGCGGCGGCAGCAAGGTGTGACGAAACGCGGTGCCGATCACAGGCAGTGCAGGGAGTGCGGCCAGTGCAAGATCCAGCCGCGGTGGCGGATAGTAGTAACCCGAGACCAGCACGATGCCGGCGACCGATGGAGAATGCCTGCGCGCCAATTCGAGGGCGATCCAAGCTCCCCAGGAATGTCCAAGCACGAGGTATTTCTCTATACCCAGCCCGCAGGCGGCGGCATGTATAAGGTCGGCTTGGTCGCGAGCGGACCAACGCCGGCCGCGCGGCCGTGAGCTTCGCCCAAAACCGGGACGATCAAATGCAAGCACCCGATAGGTCTTTGCCGCCTCATCGAAGATGCCGCTCGACTTGAAATCCTCCGCCATGGATCCATTGCCATGCAGGAGAAGCAGCGGCATGCCGGTTCCGGCTTCGATAAAATGCAGGCGCAGACCATCGATCTCCATCACACGTCCGCATGCCCGGCCGGCAATCGCACGTTTGGCGCGGATGGCGTTGTATGCCGCCAGCGCCGCCAATGAGGCCGCGAGCAACCCGGTCGCGAGTTTCGGTCCATCTCTGTCGAACGCCATGCCGTGCCTGTTGGAAACCATCTGCCGAACCCAACTCTCGGGGCGAAAGCTTGTTCCGCCAGACAAGACACGCTGTACAACCGGCTCAAGCGTCTTGGAAAGTAGGCCCATGGAGTTGGGACCGTTAAGCCTGGGCAGCGCTGCTGTCTCCCAGTTTCCAATCACCCTGCCAACGTGCGCGCACGGCAATCATCAGCATGGCCGCTTCCGTCATCCCGGTCTGGAAAAGTCTGACCAGCTCTCTCGCGATGGATTCTGCCGCGGTAGTGTCCGACGAAATCTCAAATTCCTCACACAGCGCGTCGAAAACCGACCGAAGCGTTTTCAGGTCGTCTGGATAGAGAGCGTCCGTATTCGTAAGAATGGGTCGGTCAAGCATCAAAACGTCTCCAAACGAGTGAAGTGCGGTTCGGGCACCCAGCCAGCGGGAGCTCGTCAAGTGCCCGCTGGTTTCCCCTTTATCCGCCACAGCGCGCCAAGCTGTCATTAACCTATGACCGCGGTGCGGCGTGTTCGGCTGACCGGCCCGCCAAACAAACTGCCGTCCTGCGGGGAACTCTTGGCCGCAGACTGCATTTAAGTCCGGGCAAAACGGGGGCGAAATGGGGGCCACTTCAAGCAATCCGCGATCTGAACTGCAGCGCTTCGAGCTTTTGGCAGCGCTGGGCGACCGTATTCGCGAGATTACGGATCCCGCAGAACTGGCCTACGCAGCCGCGGAACTGCTGGGGAACCATTTTGGCATCAGCCGAGCCGGATACGGCACGATCGATCTAGAGAAAGAAACGATCACCATTGACAGGGACTGGAACGCGCCAGGCATCAAAAGCCTGGCTGGGACGCTGAATTTCAGGAACTACGGCTCGTATATCGAGGATTTGAAGCGAGGCGAAACCGTTGTCTTTGAAAACGCCGAGACAGATCCGCGAACCAGCAGCCATGCGGAGGCACTCAAAGCCATCAGCGCCCAATCCGTCATCAACATGCCCGTTACCGAGCATGGCGGGCTGGTGGCGCTGTTATACCTGAACCACTCCGCGCCCAGACGCTGGGCGACGGAGGAAGTAGCCCTCATTTCGGCAGTCGCGGACCGGACGCGTACGGCGATAGAACGCCTTCGCGCCGAACTGGCCCTGCGTGAGAACGCCGAACGCCTTGCTTTTCTCGACCGCCTCGGCAGGGAGATAGCCCTCGCGGCCGACGCCGATGCTGTCATGCAGATCACCACTCGGCTCCTCGGCGAACATCTTGGCGTCTCGATTTGCGCCTATGCCGACATGGAGCAGGACCAAGACCATTTCACCATCCGCGGCGATTGGAGCGCACCTGGCTCGCCCAGCATCAGGGGATATTACAGTCTTGCCGATTTCGGTCGCCTGGCTGTCACCAACCTCAGCGCCAACAAGCCGCTTATCATCAACAACAACCTTGAGGAAATCGCTCCCGAGGAAGCGAAGACCTTTCAGGATATCGGGATAACGGCAACCATCTGTATGCCTTTGGTCAAACAAGGCCGACTGACTGCCCTGATGGCCATCCACGACAAGCAGCGCCGCGTCTGGTCGCAACGCGAATTGTCCTTGCTGACCGAGGTGACGGAGCGGTCCTGGGCTCACATCGAGCGCGTTCGCTCGGAACAGGCGGCACGGGCGAGCGAGGAGCGGCTGAGGCTTGCCACCGACGCGGCCGCTATTGGCACCTGGGATTACGATCCCATCAGCGGAGTGCTGCGTTGGGACGACCGGTGCAAAGCCCTTTTTGGTTTGCCGCCGGACGCGGAGGTGACATATGAAAGCGCCTTCCTGGCGGGCCTCCACCCGGAAGATCGCGCACGGGCCGACGAGGCCGTACGCCAGTCGCTCGCGCCGGGCACCCCCTCCCGCTACGACATCGAATACCGGACGATCGGCCTTCGGGATGGCAAGGAGCGCTGGATTGCCGCAACCGGGGAAGCACTTTTCCAGTCCGGCCGTGCGATCCGCTTCATCGGCACCGTGGTTGATGTCACCGCGCGAAAGCGGGTGGAGCATCAGCTTCAGTTGATGAACGCTACTGCGGCAGCCGTGGCGGCCGAGCTTGACGTGGAGCGAATTGTCCAGACGGTAACCGATGCCGGCGTCGTGCTGTCGGGCGCACAATTTGGAGCTTTCTTCTACAATGTGATCGACGACAAGGGCGACAGCTATGTGCTCTACGCCCTTTCGGGGGCACCTCGTTCTGCTTTCGAAAACTTTCCCATGCCGCGCAACACCGCGGTGTTCGAGCCCACTTTCCGCGGCACAAGCGTGGTGCGTTCCGACGATATCCTCACCGATCCGCGTTACGGAAAGAACTGGCCCCGCAAGGGAATGCCGGAGGGCCATCTGCCGGTGCGTTCCTATCTCGCCGTGCCGGTCGTCTCGCGTTCGGGCGAGGTCCTGGGCGGCCTCTTCCTTGGTCATTCAGAGACCGGCGTGTTCGCCGAACAGCAAGAAGCGGCCTTGCTGGGGCTTGCCGGCCATGCCGCGACGGCCATCGACAACTCCCGGCTGTTCAAGGCGCTGCAGGCACTCAACGGCACGCTCGAACAACGTGTCAAAGATGAAGTTGCGGAACGCGCCAGAGCAGAAGAGCACCTGCGCCAAGCCCAGAAGATGGAAGCTGTCGGACAGCTCACCGGTGGCATCGCGCACGACTTCAACAATATGCTGGCCGTCATCATCGGCGGCCTGAACCTTGTGCAGCGCAAGCTCAGAAACGGCGATACCAACGTCCACCAATTCGTAACCGGCGCGATCGATGGAGCACAACGTGCCGCAGAACTTACCAGGCGACTGCTCGCCTTTTCCCGCCAGCAACCACTGGCGCCGAAGCGGCTGAATCCAAATCGCCTCGTCTCCGGTATGAGCGAATTGCTGAACCGGACGCTTGGCGAGACCATCCAGATCGAGACCGTGCTCGCCGCGGGGCTATGGCATGTCGAGGCCGACGCAGGGCAATTGGAAAGCGCGCTGCTCAACCTTTGCGTCAACGCAAGGGATGCCATGCCTGCTGGCGGCAAGCTGACGATCGAGACATCAAACGCCCACGTCGACGAGCGCTATGCCAGGGAGAACGCGATCCCCTCCGGCCAGTATGTGATGATAGCGGTCACCGATACAGGAACGGGCATGACTGCTGATGTTGTCGCAAGAGCCTTCGATCCGTTCTTCACCACCAAGGGGGTCGGCAAAGGCACCGGGCTGGGACTCAGCCAAGTCTATGGGTTTGTTCGCCAGTCCGGCGGCAGTGTGAAGATCTATTCCGAGCAAGGCATCGGAACCACCTTGAAAATATATCTGCCGCGCTCGCACCACGGCGTGCTCGACAGCCAAATCGACGTCGTGGCAGGCGAGCACCCCGGCTGTGCAGACGAGATCATCATGGTTGTCGAGGATGAAGATCGCGTCCGGCTGATGGCCGCGGAAGCGCTGCGGGAACTGGGCTACTCCGTGCTGGAAATGCAAGGCCCACGCGACGCGCTGGTGGCCGTCGAAAGCGGGCAAGTGCCGTCGCTTCTGTTCACCGACGTGGTGATGCCGGAGATGTCGGGCCGGGAGCTGGTGGATCAGGTCAAGACAATGCACCCGTCGTTAAAAGTGCTCTACACCACCGGCTACACACGAAATGCGATTGTCCACAACGGCACGCTCGATTTCGGAACCGAACTTTTGACCAAGCCCTACACGATCGACGAATTGGCAGAGAAAGTCCGGAAGGTGCTGGATCGAAAGTGAACGGGCAACAGCCCGCGACGCTCGCCGTGTGACCGAACCCGGCGTTTGCCGCTAGGTGTGCAGCGAAACGGGCCGAAGGTGTCGACACCGACATCGTATTAATATGGCCCGGCTTCACTTTTCCGAGCCAGTATCCCTCCAGATTTTGTCTACCTCTTGCCCATCCGCGGCCTTGCTCATTGCCGTGATGGCGCAGCACGATCGAAATCTCGTTGCCGCCGGTCACCGGTCGGAGAAATAAATGCCGCCTCTGGCTCCCTGAGATGCTCAACACTGAAGCTGCCGTAAAAATGCTCGCTGGCCGATGGCCGGATGGAACAATCAACTTGCCGGGATGTTCGGATGATCTAACCGGAGAGATGTCCATGTTCATGCACAACAAGCGCCTGCAATACACCGTTCGCGTCTCGGAGCCGAATCCTCGCCTGGCCTGCATGATCATGGAACAGTTCGGCGGCGCCGATGGCGAGCTTGCAGCGGCCATGCGCTATTTCACGCAAGGGCTTGGCGAGGACGATCTTGGCCGTCGCGACATGTTGCTCGATATTGCGACCGAAGAACTCAGCCATCTCGAAGTGGTGGGATCAATCGTCACCATGCTCAACAAGGGGCTCAAGGCACAGCTGGCCGAGGGCCAAATGAAGGAAGCCGACCTTTACCTGATGATCGGCGCCAGCGGCACAACAGCCAAGGAATCAATTCTGTTCGGCGGCGCTCCCGCGCTGTGCGACTCAGCCGGCGTTCCCTGGACCGCGGCCTATGTCGACTCGCGCGGTGAACCTACGGTGGATTTGCGGTCGAATATCGCCGCCGAAGCCCGCGCCAAGATCGTTTACGAACGCCTCATCAACATCACCGACGACCCGGGAATCAAGGACGCGCTCGGCTTCCTGATGACCCGCGAGATCGCGCACCAGAAGTCGTTTGAGAAAGCACTCTACGCGATCGAAAACAATTTCCCTTCCGGCAAGCTCCCAGGCGTAGAGAAGTACGCCAGCATGTATGTCAACACCTCTCAAGGCGACGGCGATGTCGCTGGCCCATGGAATTCCGGCGAAGAGTGGGATCGGATCGATGACCTTGAAGAGGTGATGCCCGTCGACGGCGGAGACGGCCTGGCAACTGTCAAGCTGGGGGCCAAAGACATGAAGGTGGTGGCCAGGATGGCCGACCGTACGCTTTCCGATCCGGCTTCCGATCCGACAACAGGCGCTGATCTAGGAGCAGGCCCGGGAGCTGGCCGTACCAAGAACGCCGATTTCGGCGGCGCGGCAAGCATTCAGGAGGCCCCGGCCGTGGCAGAGGCTGCCGTCAAACGCGCACGTAGGCGTTAGCACAGAGCCGACGCGGGCATCTATGTTCCGCGATGCGGCCGGAAGCTAACACCGACGAAGGCAGGGCATCCGACCAGCAACGGACTGGCCGGAGCGCTCGCATCGACATCTGTGCTGAATGTGGGTGAAGCAACCATGGCCACCGCCGCACCACGACCAGATTCGGAGCGTGCGGACCAGCCGGATAAGGTCCGTCCCGACGGTTGCGAGAACCGGTGCATCGTGACAATCGGAGCATCGGCCGGCGGCGTCGACGCGCTGAAGAGACTTGTCCGCGATCTTTCGCCGGACATCCCGGCGGCTCTCCTCGTCGTACAGCACGTTGGTCCCACGAGTTACCTCGGCGACATTCTCGGTCGCGCTGCCAACATGCCCGTTGCAAATGCCTCCAACGGCATGAAGGTTAAAAACGGGCACATCTTCGTTGCACCGCCGGGAGCTCACCTTCTGTTACACCACGATCATATGCTGCTGCGGCGCGGGCCGCGCGAGAACCTGGCGCGCCCCGCCATCGACCCCCTGTTTCGATCGGCGGCCTGCAGCTTTGGCGGCAGCGTGATCGGCGTCGTGCTCACAGGCAGCCTCTCCGACGGCACCGCCGGCCTGCACGCAATCAAGATGTGCGGAGGCGTCAGCGTAGTCCAGGACCCCGGCGACGCTGCAGTACCCGACATGCCGCTGAGCGCCTTGCAGAATGTGGAAATCGACCATTGCGTCCCTCTGTCCGAAATGGCTGGCCTGTTGCACAGGCTTGCTTCCGAAATCGCAGGACCGACACCAGAAATCCCGTCCGGCATCCGCCTTGAGGCAGCGATTGCAGCTCAGGAGCACAGCACAATGGAATTGACCGAAGGCCAGCTTGGCGCCCCCTCGACATTTGTCTGCCCCGAATGTCATGGCCCCCTATGGGAGATCGAAGACGGGCCGATTACCCGTTACCGCTGCCACACCGGACATGCGTTCGGGGCAGACGTTTTGATGCAGGCCCAGGCTGACGATGCGGAACAGGCTCTTTGGAGCCTTCTAAGAGCGCACCAGCAGCGGGCTGAGTTGGCGAAACGTACGGCAAAACGCCAAGCCGCGCGGGAAAGACACAGCCTGGCCAGTCAAATGGCTGCGCGCGCCGCGGAATACGAAGCCGACGCTAAACTTATTGAAGAGATCATCCATCGTCGAACGCCGTGACATGCAACAGCGTTTGTCAGGGCGGGTACGTCTGCGCTGTCCCGATCGCATTTTCCTGGATCAGCCGGGTTGCCTCACCGCTTGGCATGTGGCCACGGGTGTCCAGGTCCCATGCTTTGATTGAACACCTGCACCCAAATCCAACTGCATGAATTTTATGCAAAGCAGGAACATAGAAGCATTACGCGAGTTAGGCACTGACGCACTGGACGTATCCTCGCATTCTGCGGTCTGCCGGGGTGGTCCTTGTTATGTAAACGAATGCCAGGACAATGTATCGCTCGCAGCTTTTCGTACCTCTTTTTGGCCTGCTGTTGCTGATGGGTGGCCTGTTCCACGGGCACGAGGCCATGGCGCAGGAACCCTGTCCGGCCGACCACGACAAGCTGCTTGCAGCCCTCAAAGCCAACGTGAAGGCAAGCGGCGGACCAGCCAATGGCGGCTTTGAAACCAACGAATGGGCAGCCATCGTTGCCCGTGACGGCACTGTCTGCGCGATTGCGTTCAGCGGCCCCACCCCCGACTCGCAATGGCCGGGAAGTCGGCTCATAGCAGCGGAGAAAGCCAACACGGCCAACGGTCTCAGCCTGGCTCAGATGGCCCTCTCGACGGCCAATCTCTATGCGGGGGTGCAGCCCGGGGGACCGCTATTTGGCCTGCAGGAGACCAATCCTGTCAACCAGGCCGCGGCCTATACGGGCGATCCCAAAACGTTCGGAAGCGGCGGCGACCCGCTCGTCGGCAAGCCGATCGGAGGCGTCGTGGTGTTTGGCGGCGGGCTTGCCCTCTACGACGGCAAGAGCATTGTCGGCGGCCTCGGCGTTTCAGGCGATTCCTCATGCGCCGATCACAATGTCGCCTGGCGTATCCGCGCGGCGCTCGGCTTCGACAAGGTCCCGGCAGGCGTCAATCCAAATCGCAAGGATGCCATTGTCTACGATCTGGACCCCGGCGGCAAAAGCGCTTCGGGCTGGGGCCATCCGCTTTGTGCCGGAACGGAGGCCGACATCGCGGCCGAACTCGGCGCCGGCGTGGGAGGCTCGATCAATAAATGAAAGCTATGCCGCAGTTGGCATTGACGCGCGTTGACGTAGAACGACATACCCGCAAATTGGCAGCCGGGAATTCGTTTTGCGCTATCCTTCTGGTGACGCTGCTCGCCTGCCTGCCGCTTTTGGGCGCTGCGTCCGAGCCCCCTAAAACACCAGCGATCGTACCGCCAGCCGCAGCTTCGCCACCCGATGACGGCCAATGGACGATGCCGGCCAAGAACTACGCGTCGACGCGCTTCAGCGAACTCTCCGAGATCAATGAAGGCAACGTCAAGAACCTGCAGGTCGCGTTCACGTTCTCGACAGGCGTGAACAAGGGCCAGGAAGCAGCGCCGCTGGTCGTCGGCAACACCATGTATATCGTGACGCCCTTTCCCAACTTCGTCTATGCGCTCGATCTCTCCAAGCCCGGCGCCCCGATGAAGTGGAAGTACGAACCCAATCCCGAGCCGGCGGCACAGGGGGTGGCCTGCTGCGACGTCGTCAACCGAGGGGTGGCATTCGCCGACGGGCGCATCTTTTTCAATACGCTGGACGGCCACACGATTGCCCTTGATGCGAACACGGGCAAGCCGATCTGGAACACTCATGTCGGCAACATCAACATCGGCGAGACCATCACCATGGCGCCGCTTGTGGTGAAGGGCAAAGTGCTGGTCGGCAATTCCGGCGGCGAGATGGGCGTTCGCGGCTGGGTAAAGGCGCTCGACGCCGGCGACGGTCATGTCGTCTGGATCGCCTATAGCACCGGGCCGGACAAGGACGTGCTGATCGGATCGGACTTCAAGCCGCACTACGACATGGACAAAGGCAAGGATCTTGGCGTCACGACGTGGCCGCCGGAAGCCTGGAAGATCGGCGGCGGCAACATGTGGGGCTGGATTTCCTATGATCCCGATCTGAACCTGATCTTCCACGGCACCGGCAATCCCGGACCATGGAATCCGGATTTGCGGCCGGGCGACAACAAGTGGACGTCTGGCATTTTCGCGCGCGATCCCGACACCGGCGCGGCGAAATGGTTCTATCAGTGGAGCCCGCATGACCTCCACGATTATGACGGCATCAACGAGCAGATCCTGCTCGACATGACCTGGCAGGGCAAGCCGCGCAAGGTGCTGATCCGGCCGGAGCGCAACGGCTATCTCTACATCCTCGACCGGACAACCGGCGAGGTGCTGTCGGCAAAACCGTTTGGTCCGGTCAACTCCAGCAAAGGTGTGGATCTGAAAACCGGTCGGCTGATCGTAAACCCGGACAAGAAGACCGGCACCGGCAAGGTCGTTCGCGATATCTGTCCGACGGCGTCGGGCCTCAAGGACTGGCAGCCTTCCGCGTTCTCGCCGAAGACCGGCCTGCTCTACATCCCGCACAACAATCTGTGCATGGATGAAGAAGGCGTCGAGGTGAACTACATCGCCGGCACGCCCTATGTGGGCATGAACGTCCGCATGATACCAGGGCCCGGCGGTAATCGCGGCGCCTTCACCGCCTGGGACATCGCCGCGGAGAAACCCGCCTGGAGCCTCAAGGAGAATTTCCCGGTGTGGAGCGGCGCGGTGGTGACCGCCGGCGACGTTGTCTTCTATGGCACGATGGAAGGCTGGTTCAAGGCGGTCAGCGCCAAGACCGGAGACCTGCTTTGGCAGTTCAAGACCTCGTCCGGGATCATCGGCCAGCCCATCACCTATCGCGGTCCCGATGGGCACCAATATGTCGCCATCCTCTCAGGCGTCGGCGGCTGGGCCGGCGCCATTGTATCGGGCGATCTTGACCCGCGTGACGCCACCGCCGCGCTCGGTTTCGTCAATGCCATGAAGGATCTGAAGAACGCGACAACCTCGGGAGGCACGCTTTATGTGTTCCGGCTGCCTTGATGGATTGTACTTGACCGTAGGTCCGGCGCGAAAGGCGTGTCAACGGCTGGTGATCGGCATGGCCGCCATCGCCTTCGTGTTCTTGACGGCCACAGCCGACGCACGTGAGCTGAGGGTCTGCGCCGATCCGAACAACATGCCGTTCTCCAACGCGGCCGGTCAGGGCTTCGAGAACAGGATCGCCGAAATCGTTGCGTCCGATCTCGGCGCGAAGCTGACCTATACCTGGTGGGCGCAGCGCCGCGGCTTCATCCGAAACACGCTGAAGGCGGGCCTGTGCGATCTGGTGCCGGGCACGCCGAGCAACCTCGAAATGCTGCGCACCACCACGCCCTACTACCGATCGTCCTATGTCTTCGTCACCCGCAGGGACGGCCCCGACGTAGCATCGTTCAATGATCCGCGGCTGCGCGACATGCGGATCGGTGTTCAGCTCATCGGTGACGATGGCGCCAATTCGCCTCCGGTCCAGGCGCTTGGCCGCCGCGGTATCGTCGGGCACCTCGTCGGCTATCCCGTGTATGGCGATTATTCCGCCCCCAACCCGCCGGCGCGCATCGTCGAAGCGGTGGCGAGTGGCGAGATCGACCTTGCGGTGGTCTGGGGCCCCCTCGCCGGCTACTTCGCCGCCAGGCAGAAGGTGCCGCTCCGCATCACGCCGGTTGCGCCCCGCATCGACGGACCGCAACTGCCGATGATCTACGACATCTCGATGGGCGTCCGCCGCGAAGACGATGCGCTGCGCGGGGACGTCAATGGCGCCCTGTCCAGGCACAAGGTCGAGATAGATGCCTTGCTGTCACAATATGGCGTGCCGCGCCTCGATGCCTCGGGGAGCCCGGTGCGATGAGAGCCGCTGTGGCCATGCTCCTGTTTCCAGTCCTGGCGCTCGCTGCCTGCCAGCGCGAGGAACGTGACACGCGCCCGCAATCGGCGCTCGGATCGGGCGAGCAGCCGACACCTGTGACCACGCTGGAGCCCGGCGGACAGCGCCCCCCCGCCAGCGACAACAAGGCGGCGAGCTTCGAGGCCAACGCCTTCCACATGAGCGAAGGGAAACGGCTTTTCGGCTGGTTCAACTGTTCTGGATGCCACGCCAATGGCGGCGGCGGCATGGGGCCGGCCCTGATGGACCAGAAGTGGCTCTATGGCAGCTCGATCGAAAGCATCCATGCCACGATCCGCGACGGTCGGCCAAACGGCATGCCGAGCTTCCGCGACAAGATTCCCGACGACCAGATCTGGGAGCTTGCGGCTTTCGTGCGCTCGCTGAGCGGCAACGCGCCGTCTTCCGCCGCGCCGCAACGCAATGACGACATGATGGCGCATCCGTCGGAAAACCGCATGCCCGACGCGGCCACGCTGGGGAAGTCGCCGTGAAACGTCTCGTCTCGATGGCGTTCGCCACCGCCGGCGCTCTGTTGCTCCAGGGATGCGCGGGCTGGCAATCCGCCCTCGACCCGAAAGGTCCCGCGGCGAGCGAACTGGCATGGCTGATCTGGTTCTTCACCGCGCTCTGCGCCGTGGTGTGGGTGCTGGTGATGATCGCCCTCGTCGTGCCCTTGATGATGCGGTCGCGCGCGCAGGCGGAGCCGCTCGCGATCAAGGCCGGCGCCGACGACCGGAAGCTGCGCGCGGTGATGACCGCCGTCGGGTTGACCGCCATTGTCCTGATCGGACTGACCTTGCTGAGCTTCTTCGCCAACAGGACGCTCGCCGCGATCGGCTCGGATGCCGCACTGACCATTCGGGTCACCGGCCATCAATGGTGGTGGGAGGTGCGCTATGAGGATGCCACGCCAAGCCGCATCCTGACCACGGCGAACGAGATCCATATCCCAGCCGGGGAGCCGGTGCGGCTTCTTCTGACCTCGACCGACGTCATCCATTCCTTCTGGATCCCGAGCCTTTCGGGCAAGCTCGACCTCATTCCCGGCCACATGAACGTGCTCGACCTCAAGGCAGACAAGCCTGGTGTTTACCGAGGTCAATGCGCCGAGTTCTGCGGGGCGCAGCACGCAAACATGGGCACCTTCATCATCGCCGAGCCGCGTGCGAAGTTCGACGCCTGGTGGAACGACCAGCTGCAGCCGGCCGCTACTCCGACGGGGGACGAAGCCAAGGCCGGCCAGGATCTGTTTCTGAAACGCCCTTGCGTGATGTGTCACAGAATAGGCGGCACGCCTGCCGGAGGAACGGTCGCCCCCGACCTCACCCATATAGCCAGCCGGCAGACGCTTGCCGCCGGGACATTGACGATGAGCCGCGGCAACCTCGCCGCCTGGATAGCCGACCCACAGGGCATCAAGCCCGGATCCCACATGCCGGTGGTGGAGCTCAGCGGCGACGAACTCAACGCCATGGTCGCCTATCTCGAGGCGCTTAAATGAGCAGCGCGGATCTCACAAGCGAACGCGACCTGCCGCGCGAAACGCCCGCCACAGGCGACGTCGCACCCGAGCATGACGGACCGCGCGACACCGGCATGGACGATGCCAGCCTGGATCGCTGGCTGGCGCGGACATGGCGCACGCCCCCCGGCATCATCGGCGCGCTGTCGAGCGTCGACCACAAGGTTGTCGCACGGCGCTATCTGATCACCGCCTTCGTGTTTCTGTGCCTGGGCGGGCTCAACGCTGTCGCCATGCGCATCCAGCTCTCAGGGCCGCAGCGCGGTCTGATCGGCCCGGACCTCTACAACCAGCTGTTCACGATGCATGGTGTGACCATGATGTTCCTGTTCGCCGTGCCCATCGTGCAGGCGACAGGCATCTATCTCGTCCCGCTGATGGTCGGCAGCCGCAACATCGCCTTTCCCCGCCTGAATGCGTTCAGCTACTGGATCTATGTTTCGGGCGGCATATTCGCCTGGGTGTCTTTCGCGCTCAACATGGCGCCCGACGTCGGCTGGTTTGCTTATGTGCCGCTGTCAGGCCCCGAATTCGCGCCGGGCAAGCGGGCCGACGTCTGGGCCCAGATGATCACTTATACAGAAGTATCCTCCCTGGCCGTCGCGGTGGCAACCATCGTCACCGTGTTCAAGCAGCGAGCCCCCGGCATGTCGCTGGACAGGATTCCGCTCTACGTCTGGGCAATGCTGGTTACCTCCTTCGTCGTCGTCTTCGCCATGCCCGCGGTGATGATCACCTCGACCTTCCTGATCCTCGACCGGCTGGTCGGCACACATATCTTCAACCCGGCCGAGGGCGGCGACGCACTGCTCTTCCAGCATCTGTTCTGGTTCTTTGGCCATCCCGAGGTCTACATCATCTTCCTGCCGGCGACGGGCATGGTCTCCGCGATCATCCCGGTCTTCGCCCGGCGTCCCGTGTTCGGGCATCTCGGGCTGGTCTTGTCGCTGATCGCCGTCGGTTTCCTTTCGTTCGGCCTCTGGGTCCATCACATGTTCGCGACGGGACTACCCAAGCTCGGCGCCAGCTTCTTCACCGCGTCGAGCATGCTGATCGCCATCCCCAATGGCGTTCAGATCTTCTGCTGGCTGGCGACCTTGTGGGACGGCAGGCCGGTGATCCGCACGCCCGTGCTGTTCGTGTTCGGCTTCTTTTTCATCTTCGTCATCGGCGGCCTCACCGGCGTCATGCTCGCTTCGGTGCCGCTGGACCTCCAGGTGCACGACACCTATTTCGTCGTCGCCCATTTCCATTACGTGCTGATCGGCGGTTCGGTCTTCCCGCTGCTGGGCGCGGCCTATTTCTGGTTCCCCAAGATCAGCGGCCGCATGATGAGCGAGCGTCTCGGGCGCTGGCATTTCTGGCTGGCTTTCATCGGCTTCAACGCGGCTTTTTTCCCAATGCATCTCGTCGGGCTCTGGGGCATGCCACGCAGGGTCTACACCTATCCGGCCGAGCTTGGCTGGGGCAACATCAACCTGTTCATCAGCGCCGGCGCGGTGCTCTTTTTCCTCAGCTTCGTACTGTTCACTTTCAATCTTGTACACAGCGCGTTGAAGGGCGCACTGGCCGGAAACAATCCCTGGGATGCCGGTACGCTCGAATGGGCGACGTCTTCGCCGCCGCCAAGCTATAATTTCGCGCGGATACCGATTGTCACACATGTCGAGCCGCTCTGGGCCGAACGCGAGGCGCTGCCTGTGGCGACCGGACTTCGCGTCGATGTCCGTGAGCTGTTGATCTCAACCGTGGCGGAAGCCCATCCCGACATTCGCGAGAAATCGGCGACACCGTCGATCTGGCCGCTGCTGGCGGCAATCGCCGTCGGCGGTACGTTTGTCTATTCGATCTTCACGCCCTGGGCGATCGTCTGGGGCGCCGCGCCGATCGCCATCACCTTGATCGGCTGGTTCTGGCCCAAGGACGACCCGGAGGATGAGGGATGAGTGAGCGTCCCAGCTTGGATCTTTCGGACCTCCCAACCTTTGGACATGGTCCGCGCAGCCCGACCTGGTGGGGAACGCTCGGCTTCATGGCGCTGGAAGGCATGGGCTTTGCGTTGGCCGCCGGCGCTTATCTCTATCTCGCGACCTTGTGGCCCAATTGGCGTCTAAGCGCCCCGGAACCCAACCATTGGCCCGGGACGATCGTCACCATCCTGTTTATCATCAGCGTGGTGCCGAACCACATGCTCCACGGCTACGCCAAGCAATGCGCGATCGTGCCGGTGCGGATCGGGCTGGTGGTGATGTCGCTGCTCGGTCTGGCCCCGCTTGTCGTGCGCTGGTTCGAATTCCCGGCGCTGAACATCTACTGGGACACGAACGCCTATGGCTCGATGCTCTGGGTGCTGCTCGGGCTGCACACCACACACCTGATCACCGATGTCGGCGACACCATCGTTTTGACGGTGCTGATGTTCACACGCCATGGCTATAGCGGCCGGCGCTTCGGCGATGTCGGCGACAATGTCTTCTATTGGGATTTCGTGGTGCTGACCTGGATCCCGATCTATCTGCTCATCTACTGGATGCCGAGGCTAGGCTGATGCGTGCGTTGAAAATGGGAACGTCCTGGGCTGGGCTTCTGTCGGGGCCGATGGCTTGGGCAATCTCGACGCAGCTGAACTACGCACTCGTACCATGGCAGTGCAACCGCCAGGTGCCGGTGGTGCTTCCCGTGGCACTGGTGCTCGCCGTGCTTTCGCTGCTCGGCGGTGCCTTGTCATGGCGGGCGAAGCGGCAGGGCGGCGCCGCCTTCAAGCCTGAGCGCACGCGCAGCACCGAGCAGTTCGTCGCCGATCTCGGCATGCTTGCGGCATTGCTGTTTGCCCTCGTCATCATCATGCAAGGCAGCGCGGCTCTCATTCTCGACGAGTGCCTGCGATGAGCTTCGACGCGTTCTTCTCGACCTCGATCTGCTACGGCGCCGGCGCGCCCGAGGCCGGATGGACGCTCGCATTTCCCATCACGTTTCCGCTGGCCGCGATTGCCTTCCTTTATTCCATCGGAGCGACTCGGTTGTGGCGCCGCAGCAGCCGAGGCCGTCCCGAGCGGATGCGGCAGGCGTTGTTTTTCGCCGCCGGTTGGGGCGTGCTGACGGCAGCACTGGTCAGCCCCATCCATGCGCTCGGCGAGCGGGTGTTTGCCGCCCATATGATCGAGCATGAACTGCTGATGGCGGTGGCGGCGCCCCTCCTTGTCGCCGCTTGCCCAGGCGCAGTCCTGCTCTGGTCCTTGCCGGCCTCACTTCGCCGCGGAACGGGCAAGCTCACGCGCGCAAAGACGCTGCAATCGGTTTGGGCCCTGGTGATCCGCCCCCTCAACGCGACGATCATTCACGGCGTCGCCATCTGGATCTGGCACATTCCGGCGTTGTTCCAGGCAGCGCTCCAGCAGGGCTTTCTTCATTATGCCCAGCATGCGAGCTTCCTCGGCACAGCCTTGCTGTTCTGGTGGGCGCTCCTTCCGCGCCCCGGTCGACAGCAGACCTATGGCAGCTCCGTCATGCATCTTTTCTTCACCTCGCTTCATACCGGCCTGCTCGGTGTCCTGCTGCTGATATCGCCCAAACTCTGGTATCCGGAGAATGGCGCCGGCGCGGCATTGTGGGGAATGACCGCGATCGAGGACCAGCAGCTCGCCGGATTGGTAATGTGGGTTCCGGCCGGTTTGATCTATGGCGGCGCCGCCCTGCTGCTCGCCGGCCTCTGGATAAGCAGCAGCGCAACCAGGGAGGCAACACATGCGCTCCGACCTGGGTAGGCTGATCGGGGGCGCCCTTGCCGCAATCCTGCTGCTGGCCGCGGCTGTCGCTGCGGCGACTTTGTGGTCCGACCGGCGCGAGCGCGTCCGGCACGAGTCGGATGCGGCGACCGGCGGCGTAGGCGCCCGCGCCATTCCAATCATGACGGCGAATGGCTGCTCCGGCTGCCATACGATACCCGGCGTGCCGGGTGCGCAAGGCCAGGTCGGACCCCGCCTGGACGGTGGCCTTGCCGACAGGGTCTTTATCGGTGGCCTGCTGGCAAACAATCCGGAGAACATGATCCGCTGGATACGCTCGGCGAGGGAAGTCAATCGGCACACGGCCATGCCGTCGACGAGGATCACCGAGCAACAGGCGCGGGACATCGCCGCTTATCTCTACGCGTTGAAGTAATTCATCCCTCGCCGCCGCGCCGGGACCACAAGCCGCGGCCGGGGTCATAGCCGATGACCGCCGCGAGGAAGAAGGCGATGAGGCAGCCAAGGACCACAACCGCCGCGACAGGATCGAACCGCAGATAGAGCGCGAAGCGTATCAGCTCGACCGCCGAGCTGAACGGGTTCCAGGCGGCGATTGTTGCCAGCACCGGTCCCGCCTCGGCAAGCCGCCACAGCGGATAGAGCGCCGTCGAGGCAAAGAACACCGGAAAGATGACGAAATTCATGACACCGGCAAAGTTCTCCATCTGTGTCGAAACCGAGGAGACAAGCAGTCCGAACGCGCCAAGCATGAGGCCCGCCAGCACGAGCGCCGGAAATACCGCGACGTAGCCGAAAACGGGCGGCCGCACATCCCAGAAACGCGCGATCAACAGAAACAAGTAGACCAGCGGCACGCCAACGATCACGCTGGCCAGCAGGCGCGCCGCAAGCAGGTACCAGCGCGGCAATGGTGCGGTCAGCAACAGGCGCATGCTGCCCATCTCGCGATCGTAGACCATGGCCAGCGAACTCGCCATGGCATGGAAGAGCAGCATCATGGCCGCTAGCCCAGGCACCACATACACGTCATAGAGAACATAGGTCTGGTAGGGTGGCGTGATCGACAGACCGAGAACGGAGCGGAAGCCAGCGGCAAAGATTGCCAGCCAGACCAGCGGCCGTACCATCGCCGAGAGCAGCCGGCCGCGTTGCCGCAACGTCCGCAGCATCTCCCTGCGCAGGATGCCGTTGAGCGCGCGCACTGCGTGAGACGTTTTCATTCGGACTCCGTCAGCGACGCGAAGGCCTCGCCCGTGCTCGCCACACCGAGATCGGCAGCCAGACGATCGGCGCGGCCGGCCCACCGCATTGTGCCTCGATGCAGCACCACCACATCGTCATCCGCCGTTAGTTCTTCCAGAAAATGTGTTGCCCACAGGACGGCAATGCCGCGCTCGCGGCAAAGCTCCCGCACGTGCCGCTCGAGCGCGCGGCGGCCCGGCACGTCGAGCCCGGTGGTCGGCTCATCCAGCAGCAAAAGGCGTGGGCTATGCATCAGAGCGCGTGCTATCTCGACACGGCGACGCTGCCCCCCGGAAAGCGCTCGGGCAGGATCGTCGATCCTGTCCAGCACGTCCAGCCGGCCGAGTTCGTGGATGGAGCGCTCCTTGCTCAAGGCCTGGCTAAGCCCATGCAAGGCCGCGTGGTAACGCAGGTTCTCGCCAGCCGTCAGATCGAGATCGAGGGTTGGCAACTGGAAGACGACGCCCATCTGCGCCAACGCGGCGGACGGGTTGACATCCATCGCCTGGTCGAAGACATGCACCGAGCCGGAGCGGGCGTGATAAAGACCGGTGATCAGCGAGAACAACGTCGTCTTGCCGGCGCCGTTGCGGCCTAGCAAGATGCACATCCTGCCTTGGGCCACAGAGAAAGAGACGCCGTCGAGAACCCGCCGGTTTCCGAAACTATGGCCCAGATTCTCGACCGACAAGGCGTTCATGGCCCGATCACGACGCCCCACGGCCCCCGCCCTACCGGCAGCGATTTCACCACCTCCTGGTTTTCCAGATCGATAAACGAAATATCGCCGGAATTCCCGTTTGCGCTGACCAGGCGCTTCTCGTCGCCGGAGAGCGCAACGTGCCAGGGTCGTTGACCAACAAGGTAGAGCCGACGGACCGCCAGCGTTTTCACATCGACTTCCGCAATCCTGTTGGCGGGGCCGAGCGCCACATAGACGGTCGTGCCATCGCGGGACGTCGCCATGCCGACCGCCTGCACACCCTCGCGTCGTATACCCGGCACCTCGAACTCGACTTTGCCAGTCTGCGCGCGCGTTGCCGTGTCGAAGACGGTGACGGTGCCCCGGATCTCCGAGGACACCCAGAATTGCTTACCGTCCGGCGAGAATAAAGCCGCGCGCGGCCGGGTATCGACCAGCAGATTGTCGACGAGTTCAAGCGTGCCTGCGTCGATCAGATGCACCATGCTGGTGGTCTCCGAAGTGCAGGCGACATAGCGGCCGTCGGCGCTGGCCGCCATTCCTTCCGGTTCGACGCCGACATCCACGGTGCCGATGACCTTGGCCGCGGCGATGTCCACCACCGACACCAGATTGTCATTCTCGTTGGCGACGAACAGCCGCTTGCCATCGGGATGGACTGCGAAGAATTCCGGATCGGCTCCCGAAGGCAATTCCCCGACGACCCGCCGCTTCGCGACGTCGACCACGTCGATGCGGTTGTCGTCGCCTTCCGCGACGAACAGCATCTTGTTGTCGATCGACAGTGCCAGCCCGCGCGGACGGCGGCCGACATCGATCGTCGCCAGCAAAGTCATTGTCACGCCGTCGACGACCGCGACGGTATTATCCTGCTCATTGGAAACGTAGATGGTCTCGGCGGCGGCGGGAGCAGCAAGAGCGAACGCCGCCAACAACAGCGTCATCAGAACTTGCATGTGCTCTCCTCCAGGTCGATGCCCAGCGTGTCGAGCGGCGTGCGCTGATGCAGGAAGCCCGGTTGCGGTGAGCTGGAAATCAAGAGGCGAGGCCCGGCGATCAAAATGGGCTGGCGCATCTGTCCGTCCCAGGGACGGAAACTAAGCCCCTGCCCCTTGAAGCCAGCGAGAAGAAACGCGTCGCCGCGTATATATCTGCCGATTGCCGCGGGATCGAGACTGTGCAGGCGCGTCGCCGCTTCGCCGATACTGCGCACAGCGAGCCAGGCCGCGTAGTCGCTGGGCAACATCCAGCGCCCTGCCTGCCTGTGGAAACGGTCCTGCAGTTGCGTGGCGCCCCATTCCTCGCTGACAGCGCTCCAGCCTGTGGCGACAAGCCCTTGCGTGCCGGCGACGATTCTCGGCAGCGCAGTGCGGCCCTCCAGATAGGCGCCGAATTCATCCGCCTCGTCGGCGACCACGAGCACATCATAGTCGCTGACCTGCGTGACCGCCGGTATTTCGGTCTGCAGCGTGACATGCCCTGTATCGGCACGTCCGTTGGCGGGCCTGAATGTCCACGGCTGGTCGATCGTGATCTCGGCTCCGAAGCGAGCCGCCGCCCGTCGAAAGGCCGCAGCCATCGCCTGATCCTGCGAATGCGGCCCCACAAGCAGGAACCAACGCTGCCAGCGCTTCCAGGCGAGATATTGCGCCAGCCCGTCGGCGAGCATGGCGCGGCTCGGGATCGTGTGCAGGACGTTCCCACGGCAGTCCTGCTGGCGAAGCACGTCGTCCGGCGCCCGGCTGTTGAGCAACGTCATCTGCTCGGCACCGGGCGCGGCACTGGCCTGTAGAAGCTGACTGGCGTCGAGATCGGCGACGACAAAGGCGATGCCGGCATCGGCGAATTGTCTTACCGCGTCGTCCGGCGTTTCGGTTGGTTTCAATATCCTTTCCTCCAGCCGAAATTTCTGCCCAAGAAACCGGCCGGTGCTTTCGTCGTCGGCAATGCCGAGCCGTGCGCCTTGCAGGCCGTCGTCGGTCACGGTTTCATCAAGGGGTCCAAGGGGCAGAGCCGGTTTGCGCTCCTGGCCGATATACCCGATCACCATCGTCTGTTGCTCGGTGGCGCCAGGGCCGGTGATCAGCAAAAGAAAGAGAAGGCCCAGCAACAGTCTCATTGTGTCGCCCCCAGCCCAAAGCGCGACGATCCCGCTTCATCGCCACGAGAGATTGCGACATCGCGCACGATGCGGGCCGGCGATCCCTCCAGAACAATAACCCGATCACCCAGCGACGAGGCATATGCGAGATCATGCGTAACCAGCAGCGTGGTAGTCCGCCGACTGGCGAAACAATCCTGCAGCAGGCGGCGCATGTCTTGCGCGGTCGCCTCGTCGAGTGAAGCGAATGGCTCGTCGAGGAGCAGGAGCGCAGGCTCCACGGCGAGCGCCCGGGCAAGCGCTACGCGCCGCGCCATGCCGCCCGAGAGTCGCTGCGGATAGCTCTTCTCATTGCCTTTCAGGTCGACAGCGGCAAGCCACCGGGCCGCATCGGGCGCGCGATCCGGGATGGCCATCTCTACATTGCGCAAGGCGGTGAGCCAGGGCAGCAGCCTCGGTGTCTGGAACAGCATGCCTATCGGAAGCGGTCGTCCGCTCACGCTGCCGCGAAATTCGCGGTCGACGCCCGAAACGATCGACAGCAGCGTCGACTTGCCGACACCGGAAGGGCCGGTCAGGACGCAGACCTGTCCGTCGGCTATATCAAGCGACAGCGCGCGAAAGATCGTCCGGCGCTGTCCGTCGTCACCGGGGAAAGTCTTGTCCTCGATCCTGATCCTCAGCATCAGCGTCGCCAGGCGAACAGACGACGTTCCAACGGCACAAGCAGTCCATACTCTATGGCAAGCATCACAACGCCGAAGCTGATCGCATAGGCAAGGATGTGGGTGACGTCGAAGTTCTGAAAATAGACCTGTAGCTGGAACCCGACGCCGTTGGAGCGGCCGAGCAGTTCGGCGAGCAACACGATCTTCCACGTCAATGCCAGCCC
Source organism: Mesorhizobium sp. M0514 (assembly GCF_040321145.1). Lineage (NCBI taxonomy): Bacteria > Pseudomonadati > Pseudomonadota > Alphaproteobacteria > Hyphomicrobiales > Phyllobacteriaceae > Mesorhizobium > Mesorhizobium sp. M0514. Next base: position 49,760 of record NZ_JAMYQZ010000005.1, on the reverse strand, counting down.
GCTGCGCAGGGTGACGAGAAAGAACGGCGCCAATTGCGGCAGCACGACATGCTGCAGCTTTGCAGCACGCCCGAAGCGATAGAGCTCAGCCATTTCGGCAAAGTCCTTGTCCAGCCGGCTGGCGCCTTCACGAATAGTCACCACGACATTGGGGATCTTGTTGAGCGCGACCGCAAGGACAAGCGCAGTCTCGGCAAGACCAAGCCAGATATAAATTAGAATGACCGTGATCAGCGCCGGCATGTTGAGGAGTAACACGATCCAAGGCCTCATCCATATGTCGGCTCTGTGCGAGCGGCCTGCCGCGTAGCCAAGGGCCGCGCCGATGACTATTGCCGACCCGAGGCTTGCCACGACGCGCGCAAGCGAGATGCCCAAATGGTATGGCAGCTCGCCCCGAACCACTTCGTGCAGGAGAACCGAAACAACCTGGACCGGACCAGGAAACAGCCGATCGGCGGCGATCGATGATGCAATCTGCCAGACGAGCACCATGGTCAGCAATGCCGCAGTGGATTGACAACGCTGCATTGTGAGGGGGAACGCTGGGACATCGGTCATTGGCGCGAGCTCAAGCCGGTATGGCCCGGAAGACACCAGGATCGAGGCTCGTCGCCTTGCCGACCAGATCCTCGCCGCCCAATTCGGCCAGGATTGCAAACAACCGGGCCGCGCCATCACGTTCGTCTTTGCCGAACCGACGAGGGATTCCGGCTCGATAGGCGGCGCGTAGCGCCGCCTGTAGGTGAGGATCGTCCGTGCCCAATTGGGGCGCGAGCACCCGCCATTCGTCGTCCGAAGACTCGAGCAGCGACTTCGCTGCCGCGGTCGCGCTCGTGAATCGCGCGAGGGCTATCGGGTTGGCCCGCGCCCAGCTTTCATGGAAGACGTAGCCGAGCATCGGCAAGTCCACGGATACGCCAAGCCCCTGCAGGATTTGCGCGACACTGAGCAGAGGCCTTGCCCCCTCTGACTCGAGACGGGCGGCGAAATTCCAGAACGTCAGCAGTGCATCCAGTCGCCCCGCCAGAAATTCCTGCTCCAACAAAGGCGGCGCGCCGAACACTGGCTCCACCTCTTCAGCAAGATCGCGCTTCACCTGACGGAGGCCGAGCGCGCGCAACAGGATCCAGCTTTTGTCCAGCGGACCACCTGCGATCCCCAGCCTTTTGCCCTTGAGGTCCGCAAGAGTTCGAATGGGCGAGCCTTGCGGCAGTTCCAGCGCGCCGACGGCACGAGAATAGGGATAAAAGACCAGATCAGCGCCTTCGCTGCGCTGGCGCATGACCCACACCCAGTCCGAAACGATGACGTCGACGCTGCCGGCCAGCAATGCGGTCTTACCGGCTTCGGTACCGGCAAGCCGCTGAGCCTCGATTGATACGCCGTGCATGGTGTCCAACGCATGTCGCCGCATGACGTCAACTTCCCAGGCGGCGGTGCCAAATCCCAGCACGCCAAATCGCACGAGCGGCGATGGCTGTGGCGCGGCTTCTGCGGAAGCACCCAATAGCCAGCAACAAATACCCGCAAGAGCGGCCCGCCGCGAGATGTGACCCTGATCATGCCGGGTCAGCCATTCGCCTGGAAGGGTAGCAGTCAGCACGGGCGCACCGGGTGTGAAGGAACTTTCCTAACGCCGTGGCGGCAGGAATGTTCCTCAATGGTGCATGGAACTAACGGGAAAGCACCTAAGGTCCGTTTTTCAGCTCGTATAGCAGCCCGGGGGGCTTGTTCAGGCGAACAGAAGAAGGTGTCAGGGGCTACGGTCCGCTCTTGGCATCATCGACCTCCAACGCGTCCATTACAGGTGCCGGATCGCTCTTTTCGGAGCTCGGGCTCTGCACCCCGGACCCGGCGTTCTCGATCGCTTGCACGATAGCATCTTCGATGTTTCCGAGTTCGTCCTCCCTTACTTCACGCCCATAACCAGCCACCTCGGCATCTTGCTCGAATTGCTGAGCGAGCACCGCGACGCTGACTTCCTCTCGACCAGGAAGTGTGCCGACATTCTCCTGTAGCCAGTTTTGAAAAAACTCTCTGGTCGCGCTCATCTCAGACCACCCTTTCGCCAAACTAAGCGCGACGATGAGCCGAAGTTCCATGATGCGTTCACTTTCCCAGTGGCGCTGTACTCACAGCGTTGGGAGCCACGAGGTTTTTGCAGGCTTGATGAGGCAGTGGCCTTTCTCTTCACGACTCGATTGGAGTTCACTCTTATCGCGCAGTGTGCATCCTGATTGCGTCCATTTCGACCCTGTGGAACAAGCCTGTTGAGTTGAAGTTAGGCCCTATGCCAAGCTTTTCGGGCGAACCAAGTTTTTCGGGCAAACAAGTTTTTGACGTTGCCATCGTCGGCGGCGGCCCCGCGGGGCTCGCTGCAGCCATGTATTTAGCCAGGTTTCTGCGTTCGGTGATCTCGCTCGACGCGGGGCATGCGCGTGCCAAGCTCATCCCAAAATCCCGCAACTGTCCCGGCTTCCCCGACGGCATCAGCGGGGAAGAACTGCTCGGCCGCCTACGAGCCCAGGCACAGCTATACGGCGCGAGCCTTGTCCATGGTTGCGTAGGCCACGCCGAAAAACGCGAGGGTTTTTTTGTCCTGACGACCACCTGCGGGATTGTCCAAGCAAGGCGCGTGATTCTGGCAACGGGCATTGTGGACAAGGCACCTCCCATTGAAAGACTGGAGGAGGCGATCGCAACCGGCATTGTCAGACTGTGCCCGGTTTGCGATGCATATGAGGCCCGGGGTAGCCGCATCGGCGTTGTTGGTCCGGAGCATCTCGCCGTCAGGGAGGCTCTGTTCCTGAAGGGATATGGCAGTCAGGTCGCCTTGCTCGCCAATAACCAGGATGATGTTTCCGAAGCTGCCCGCGGCGCCGCCTTGGCAGGCGGAGTTGAAATCTGGGACGCTGTCGATGACCTGATCCCTCGACGAACCGGGTTCGATGTCGTCATGGCCGAGGGCGCCCCGATGCGCAACATCGATGTGGTGTACCCTTCGATGGGCAGCGACGTACGCTCCGAACTCGCGGTTGCTCTGGGGGCTAACTGTGACGCAGAAGGCTATGTCCTGGTCAACCGACACCTTGAGACTTCAACGCCAGGACTCTATGCCATTGGCGACGTGGCCGAGGGGCTCAATCAAATTGCTGTTGCGTTCGGAGACGCCGCCAAGGCTGGAACTCACATTCATAACGACCTCCGCGATTGCGCCGAGCCCGCGACGAACTTCCGGCGAAGTTGACCTGCAGATGCGAACGCACCGTACCGGCTCACCTTTGGCTGCGTTGATGCCCGGAACCTGTTCCACCCGGCGTGAGACTACCGGCTTCGGCTTTGCTAGAGTTCTCCCAGGCGCAGCCGCTGGGTTGATGGACGGGCACGCGCTGGCGAACGGCTGGAGGAAGGAATGAAAATTCTCGTCACCGGCGCGTCAGGTCTGATTGGAGCCGCGCTTTGCGCGCGCCTGGCCGGCGAGAGTCATGAAGTGGTCCGCGTGCTTCACCACGCAGACACTGGCGTCCACCCGGAGATCCCAACCGTTTCCCTGGATATGGCGCGGGCCTTGCGACCTCAGGACTGGACCCCCTATCTCGCCGGTGTGGACGCCGTCGTAAACTGTGCCGGCGTCCTGCAGGATAGTGCCCGGGAAAACACCCGGCATGTCCATTCTACCGGCGCCTCGGCTCTCTTCACCGCGTGTGAGCACGCAGGTGTGAATAAGGTGATCCACTTTTCTGCCATCGGGATCGATCGCCAGCAGCCGTCCGCCTTTTCCGCCAGCAAGCTCGCCGGCGATGAGGCACTGATGGCACGTAGCCTTGACTGGGTCATCCTGCGCCCCTCCGTAGTACTGGGAAGGCCGGCCTTCGGCGCAAGTGCACTTTTTCGCGGCCTCGCGGCGTTGCCGCTCTTGCCGTTGATGCCCGACACGGGCCGTCTCCAAGTCGTCCAACTCGATGACGTGATCTCCACCGTCCTGTTCTTCCTCAAACCCGGCAGCCCATCGCACCTCACGCTGGACCTGGCTGGGCCCGAGGCACTTTCGATGAGCGAGGTCGTGGGTCGCTATCGCCGCTGGTTCGGATGGAGCAGTGCTCGGGAGTTCATCTTGCCCAATTGGGCCGCAGCTATCTTGTACAGGTTCGGGGATGCCGCGGCTCAGCTGGGCTGGCGCCCGCCGATGCGCAGCAATGCAGCAAAAGAGATTGCCCGAGGCGCTGTCGGCGATCCCCAACCCTGGATGACGGCGACCGGCATTCAACCATCAAGTCTTACATCTGCACTGCGTTTAAATCCTGCGACGGTGCAGGAGCGATGGTTCGCCGGTCTTTACTTCGTCAAGCCGGCGCTCTTTGTCATCTTGCCGCTCTTCTGGATCATGACGGGCATCATTTCCCTCACTGCCGGCTGGCGCAGCGGAGTTGATTTGCTGATTGGCACTGCTGCCGGCCCCTTGGCCGAACCGGCGGTAGTCGCCGGCGCGCTGGCTGACATCGCCGTCGGGGCGCTTATCGCCTGGCGCCCAACCAGCCGGCTTGGTCTTTTCGGCGCAATCGCGGTATCGCTTTTCTATGCGATCGCTGGGAGCATTCTGCGGCCGGATCTTTGGCTCGAGCCACTCGGGCCGTTGATCAAAATCCTCCCGATCCTCGTTCTGCATTTTGCAGCGCTGGCCATTCTGGAGGAACGCTGATGACGTACTTCGTGCTTAAATACCTGCACGTGATCGGCGCTGCTGTGCTGCTCGGAACTGGTGCCGGCATTGCTTTTTTCATGCTTTTGGCACACCGGACCGGGAATGCCGCGACGATCGCAGCCATCGCCCGAATTGTCGTGCTGGCTGATTTCCTGTTCACGGCTACGGCCGTTGTCGCACAACCTCTGACCGGACTGGGCCTCGCTAGGGTTGCGGGGTATTCGCTGTCCGAAGGATGGATCGTTCTCTCGATCCTGCTCTACATCTTAACGGGCCTGTTCTGGCTGCCTGTCGTGTGGATGCAGATCGAGATGCGAAATCTAGCCACACAGGCCGCACTCTCCAACCAACCTCCTCCCGAGCGCTACCATCAGCTGTTCAGACGCTGGTTTGTCTTCGGCTTCCCAGCTTTCGGCGCCGTGCTCGCCATTTTCTGGCTGATGATTGCGCGCCCGGCAATCGAGTGGTCATCGTTGTAGCTGCGATCGGCAAGCACTGCGCCGTGAATTCATCCGTCGCGCCTAACTGGCTCGTGCCGGCGCGATGCACTGCGGTCGGGAACCACGGTCACTGCCGCGAGTTCTTTCGCATGGCCAATCATCCCGTCACCGGCGTGCTTACTTCAATCGGCACATTAACCTCCCGCCCCGCGGCATTCCTGATCCTGTTGGTCTACGCAATCCTTTGGATGATCTTCGAGCGACAGACCCTGGACTGGCATGGAGCGGCTACCTTGTTTACGTGGGCCATGACGCTGTTCATCCAGCGTGCCGAGCACCGCGACACTCAGGCCATTCACGCCAAACTGGATGAGATCCTGCGATCAGACCACAATGCCTCGAACATCACGCGGATCGACGATGAAGAGCCCGAGGAAATCGAAAAACACCGCCACCGCAGGCAGCAGGACGACTGATGAGCGGCGTTTTGGTTTCACGGCAGGACGAGTAGCGGGTTTCCGGCTTTTGACGCCTATCCAGCCCCGCCGCCTCCTGCGCTCAGGGCCAAGGCCTTCGATCCTTGCTGCGGCTGTGGTTCAGCGACGGAAGGATCGGAGCCCCTATTGTTCCACCGCATCCAGAAAAATTTGCCCGAGAACCAGGTCAGGCAAATCGGCCGGCTCGAAGTGCGTCATTCGCCCTTCTGGTTGCGCTCGACGAACTTGTTGAAACGGCTGGTTTGTCCGTCACCAGTCTTGGACTGGTAAAGAAAGGCCAGATCGTTCTCGTCGAATATGCGGAAGAACTCATCCCATTCGACCGGCTCGAATGCTTCCTCGGGTTTGCCGAAGTCGATCCGCAGGATGCCGCCCGCGCCTTTGGTGCGAACCACTGCCGGCCGTCCATCCCGCTCCTCCGCCCATTTGCGGATTTCGTCGTGATTGGTGGTCGTTTGCGACTGGGACATTGAAATCTCCTTTGATCATCGGCGTTGCCAACATCGGGCATCGTCGGGGCTGCCGGCGTCCTAACAGCACAAGGGCGGCAATGTTCCGGCACGGCGCGGCGAGCGCGATGTGGCTGCTTCCGAACGAAGCCGGCCAAAGGAACTTTGTTGAAGCCAAGGGAACAAACCTTTTGCCGAAAAGTTCGGGTCGCCAAGATTACCTGTCTGAGGAGTGGTCGTGAAACGGATATTGGTTACAGGGGGCTGCGGCTTCATCGGCCGGCATGTCGCCCAGGAACTCATCGAGCAGGATTATTCGGTTCGCATTTTGGATGTGCTGCTGGAGCAGGTGCACGCAGGCGAAACAGTCGCCCTTCCCGCCGGGGCCGAGCTGATCAAGGGCGACATTCGGGACCGGGAGGCGGTCGCCAAGGCGCTGGAAGGCGTTGACGCGGTCATTCATCTAGCCGCGGAAGTCGGCGTCGGACAGTCGATGTACGAGATCGCGCGCTATGTCGGCACCAACGATCTCGGCACCGCGACCCTGCTTGAGGCGCTGATCAAACACCCGGTCGAGCGCATTGTCGTCGCCTCATCGATGAGTGTCTATGGCGAGGGCCTCTATGCTACATCGGACGGCCGGCGCATCGACAATGCCCGGCGCAAGGCGAGCGACATCAAAAACGGACAGTGGAATCCGCTGTCGCCGGAAGGCGAACCCCTCTCCCCCCTGCCGACGGACGAGGAAAAGCCGGTCGACCTCGCCTCTATCTATGCACTGACGAAATACGCCCAGGAACGCGCCGTGCTGATCTTCGGCGAAGCCTATGGCATCGATGCGGTCGCGCTGCGCCTGTTCAACGTCTTCGGCGCCGGCCAGGCGTTATCGAACCCCTATACCGGCGTGTTGGCCAATTTTGCTTCGCGTCTCGCCAACGGCCAACGTCCAATGATCTTCGAGGATGGCGAACAGAAACGCGATTTCGTCCATGTGGATGACGTCGCCCGCGCCTTTCGTCTTGCGCTGCAGCAACGCCAGGCAAGGGGTCACGTCATCAACATCGGCAGCGGCCGAGCCTATGCTATCAGCGACGTCGCGCGGGTACTTGCCGAGGCCATGGGAACGCCGGACCGCTCGCCAGAGTTGCTCGGCAAGGCGCGCTCCGGGGATATCCGCAACTGCTTCGCCGATATTTCCAAGGCCCGTGAGCTGCTCGGTTTCGAGCCGAGGCAACAACTGGAGAATTCGCTCGCCGATTTCGTTTCCTGGGTGCGCAACTCGTCCGCCATCGACCGCGGCGCCGACATGAAACGCGAGCTTGAAGAACGTGGGCTGGTGTCATGAATACGCGCAATCGACGCGACGCGCCCGTCGCCATTGTCGGCGGCAGCGGCTTCATAGGATCGAACCTGGCCGACAGCCTGTTGTCGGATGGCGAGCCGGTGCTGGTGATCGACAATCTCAGCCGCCCCGGCGTCGAACAGAACCTTGAATGGCTGGCGCAGAAACACGGAAGCCGCCTCATGGTCGAAACGATTGACGTGCGCGACGCCAACGCGCTTGCGCCCGTTCTGAAGAATTCCAAGGCGATCTTCCACCTGGCCGCGCAAACCGCCGTCACAACGAGCCTGGTCCAACCGGACGAGGATTTCGACATCAACCTTCGAGGAACGTTCAATGTCCTCGAGGCGGCGCGGCTGAGCAGTGAGTTTGTTCCGGTGGTCTTCGCCAGCACCAACAAGGTCTATGGCAGCCTGCCCGACGTCGCGGTGCGCGAGGACGGCGATCGTTACCTGCCTTGCGACGGCATCATCCAAGCGAATGGCATCGACGAGACCCACGGCCTGGATTTCTGCACGCCCTATGGCTGCTCCAAAGGCGCGGCGGACCAATATGTGCTCGACTATGCCAAATCCTACGGCATGCCCACGGCGGTGCTGCGGATGAGCTGCATCTACGGGCCGCGCCAGTTCGGAACCGAGGATCAAGGCTGGGTCGCGCACTTCCTGCTGAGTGCGCTGACGGGACGTCCAATCACCATTTACGGCGACGGCAGACAAGTGCGCGATATACTGCATGTCTCCGATGCGGTCGCCGCCTACAGGGCCACGCTCGATCGTATCGAGACGACCAAAGGCCAGGCATTCAATCTTGGCGGCGGCCCCGATAATGCGATCAGCCTGCGCATGCTGTTGAGCGAGATCCGTAGCTTGACCGGCCATGAGCTTTCGATCCGCCATGATGACGAACGCACCGGCGATCAGCCCTTCTTCGTCGCCGACACCCGCAAGATCAAAGCGATGCTTGGCTGGAAAGCTCGTGTTTCATGGCGCGAAGGCATTCGCGATCTCGCAGACTGGCTGCAACAACACCGGCTCCAGCCTCGCCCCGAAGTCGTGAGGTACGTCGCATGAAAATCGCCCTGGTAAACCCGTTCTGGACCTATGACGACAGCATCTATTTCGGCTGCCGCCAACCACATCTCCCGCTGGAACTCGGCTATTCGAAATCCCTCCTCGAAACAGCCGGCCATGAGGTGTTGATGCTGGATGGGCAATTGCAGAAGCTCGACAACTCGGACCTCTCCGAGCGTGTGGCTGATTTCGCGCCTGCAATGACGGTCGTCAGTACCGCCCCGACTTATCTGTTCTGGCGCTGCGCACCACCCGAGTTGCGCGTGCCGGCCGATTTCCTCAACCGTCTCGCCGGGCGCGGTGGACGCACAGTCGCGGTCGGGCCGCATGGCTCGGCTACGCCCGCGCCAACCTTGCGCAAGCTTGGCGTCGACATTGTTGTGCGCGGCGAATGCGAGGAAATCGTCGCGGAACTTGCCCGGCGCGACGACTGGAGCGCGGTCCCCTCGACCGCTTACCTGCGCGACGCCAAGGTGGTTTTGAACGGCGGCGTCCACGCCAGCTCGTTTGTCGATCATCCGCCACTCCAATGGCCATCAGACTGGATCGCAGCCCATTCGCATCACCATCACAGGTTCGATGACAAGCAGGTTGGGTTCGGCGCGGAGGTCGAAGCATCGCGCGGCTGCCCCTACAATTGCAGCTTCTGCGCCAAGATCGATTTCCGCGATGCCTATCGCCGCCGAAACCACGAGGCTGTCATAGCGGAAATCGATGGGCTGATTGCCCAGGGGGTCGGCTACATTTATTTCATCGATGAAATCTTCCTGCCGCAAAAAGCGCTGCTGGAAGCGTTGATCCATCGCGACGTGAAGTTCGGTGTGCAGACCCGCATCGACCTTTGGAAGCCCGAGCTGCTGGAACTGCTCGGTGCGGCTGGCTGTGTCTCCATCGAGGCCGGCCTCGAAAGCCTGACCGTGGAAGGTCGTGCGATGCTGGCGAAACGCTGCCGGCTGGGTACCGAGGAACTTGCCGCGCTGCTCGTCAATGCCAGGCGTCACGTTCCGTTCGTACAGGCCAATCTGATCGGCGTCGTCGAGGATGACCCTGCCCTTGTGGACTACTGGCGAACGCACCTGATCGACAACGGCGTGTGGGCCAATGAACCCGTACCGCTTTATCCATATCCGAGTTCGCCAAGCTATCGCGAGCTTTGGGGCGAACCCGACGACCTCGCCTGGGAGCGCGCCCATGATCACTATCTCGCATCATTCCAGAAGTTCAGCGACATCCAGGAAAGGCGCCCGCGTCCGCTGGCGGAACTGGAGGCGACATGTTGCGGACACTGACGCCGCGCTCGCGGCGCATCCTGATGACGGTCGACGCCGTGGGCGGCGTGTGGCGCTATGCGCTCGACCTGGCCAGGGAACTTGTCAACGGCGGCGATAGCGTGGTGCTTGCCGGCCTCGGTCCGCCACCGTCCAGGCAGCAGGCCGACGAGGCGGAGGCTTTCGCGAAGCTGATCTGGCTGAACACGCCGCCGGATTGGATGACCCGCAACGGCGGTGATCTCGACGCGCTGCCGCGGGAGTTGCATGCGCCCATGCGCGACCACGCCATCGACCTTGTCCATTTCAACGCGCCTTCGCAGGCGGCGGGATTCGACGCGCCATGCCCGGTCGTGGTGGTCTCCCATTCCTGCGTGACGACCTGGTTCCATGCGGTCAGAGGACAGGCGGCGGATGGGGCATGGGCCTGGCAGAAGGAGCGCAACAGACGCGGCATGGATCGGGCCGACGCGGTCATCGCGCCGAGCCGCAGCCATGCCGACATGCTAGAGACCTGCTACGGCCCGATCGCGCGCTTGAGTGTGGTCACAAATGGTGCCCGTCCTCTGCCGAAGGCCGAAAAGCATCAACCGCTCGTCTTCGCCGCTGCCCGCTGGTGGGACGAGGGCAAAAATGCGGCGGTGGTCGATCAGGCGGCGTCCCTGACGCGATGGCCTCTGTTTGCCGCCGGTTCGACGAACGGCCCAAACGGCGAGCATGTCAGCTTCAGCCATGCTGTTCCTCTGGGAGCAGTGCCGTCCGATGAGGTGCGTTCGTTGATGGCTCGCGCGGGTATTTTCGTATCGCCATCGCTCTACGAGCCATTCGGCCTGGCCGCGCTGGAAGCCGCCATGTCGGCTACGCCCCTGGTGCTTTCCGATATCGCCACCTATCGCGAACTATGGGACGGGGCCGCGATATTCTTTGACGCGCGCGATCCGCACGATCTCGCTGCCTGCCTCAACCGTCTCTCCAGCGATGCCGAGCTCCGGCGAGAGCTTGGCCAGGCAGCCATCCGACGCAGCCGCAGGTTTAGGCTGACAAAGCAGACAGCGGCTATGCGCGGCGTCTACGACAAAGCGGCCTTAGCGATGGCGGAGCGCTGATCATGCGCTTTGTGTTCTACACCCACTCGGTCGTTTCCGACTGGAACCATGGCAATGCCCATTTCCTGCGCGGCGTCATGCGAGAGCTGGTCCAGCGCCGGCATCAGGCGATTGCGCTGGAGCCGGCGAATGGCTGGAGCCGGTCGAATCTGCTGGCTGAGAAGGGGTCGTTCGCCATCGAACGCTTCCGCAAGGATTTTCCCGAACTGATGCCGGTGACCTACGATGCCGGATTTGATCACGAAGCCTGGATCGCCGAGGCCGACGTTGTGATCGTTCATGAGTGGACGGATCCGGAGCTTGTCGCACGTATTGGCCGTGCCCGGGCCGCCGGCGGCAACTTCATCCTTCTTTTTCATGACACCCATCACCGGGCCGTGTCTGCGACCGAGGCGCTCTCGGCGCTCCGGCTGGAGCACTATGACGGCGTTCTCGCCTTTGGCGAGACCTTGCGCGAGAGCTATCTGCGCGCCGGCTGGGGCAAGCGCGTCTTCACCTGGCATGAAGCGGCGGACGATCGCCTGTTCAAGCCGCACCCGGAGATCCACCCCACCTCCGATCTGGTCTGGATCGGCAACTGGGGCGATGATGAGCGGACCGCCGAACTCAAGGAGTTTCTGATCGAGCCGGTGCACGATCTCGGCCTTGATGCCGCTGTTCACGGCGTACGCTACCCCAAGACCGCACTTGCGGATCTGGCCACCGCAGGACTGCGCTATGAGGGGTGGATCGCCAATGCCGACGTGCCGAAGGCCTTCGCCGCGCATCGTGTCACCGTTCACGTTCCACGGCGCCCCTATCGCGAGAGGTTGCCCGGAATCCCGACGATCCGCATGTTCGAGGCACTCGCCTGCGGCATTCCGCTGATTTCAGCGCCATGGTCCGATGTCGAGCAGCTTTTCAGGCCCGGTGTCGACTTCCTGTTTGCCGAGAATGGCTCGCAAATGCGGCAACAGCTTCGGACGGTGTTGTCCGACGAGGACTTTGCGGCCTCCCTGGTGACCTCGGGTCTCGAGACCATCCGCTCGCGGCACACCTGCCGCCACCGCGTCGACGAGTTGCTCGGCGTGCTCACGCAATGCGGGAACCGACACACCGCCGTCCCGACAGCCGCAAAGGAAGCCGTCGCATGAAGATCGCATTCTATGGATCGAGCCTTTTGTCGTCCTACTGGAACGGTGCCGCGACGTACTATCGCGGTTTGCTCAAGGCACTTTCGCAATTGGGTTACGAGATCACGTTCTACGAACCCGATGTCTACGACCGGCAGAAGAACCGCGACATCGAAGCTCCCGACTGGTGCACTGTCGTCGTTTACGAGGCGACCCAGCATGCGCTGATGCAGGTCGCGGCACGTGCCGCCGGCGCCGACATCGTCGTCAAGGCGAGTGGCGTCGGTTTCGAAGACGAGGCGCTGCTTCGCGCCGTTCTCGACCACGCCCGCAGCGACGCGCTTGTCGTATTCTGGGACGTGGATGCGCCAGCCACGCTTGCCCAGTTGCGCGACGAGCCGGACCACCCGCTCCATCGTGCACTGCAGGAGATCGACCTCGTGCTGACCTATGGTGGCGGCGATCCCGTTGTCTGGGCCTATCGTGCCATGGGCGCCAAGGAGTGCGTGCCCATCTACAATGCGCTCGATCCCGAAACGCACCATCCGGTCGCCAGCAAAGCGCGTTTTGCCTGCGACCTGGCGTTCCTCGGAAACCGGCTGCCGGACCGTGAAGCGCGTGTCGAATCGTTTTTCCTCGATCCCGCCAGCCAGCTGCCGAAACAGCGTTTCCTGCTCGGAGGCTCGGGTTGGGGCGACAAGCCGCTCCCCACCAATGTAGGCTGGCTCGGCCATGTCCGCACCCGCGATCACAACGCCTTCAATGTCACCCCAAAAGCCGTGTTGAACATCAGCCGCGACAGCATGGCCGCCAACGGTTTTTCACCGGCCACGCGAGTGTTCGAGGCGGCCGGCGCGGGCGCCTGTCTCATCACGGATGCATGGCTGGGCGTGGAACTGTTCCTGAAACCAGGCGAGGAGATCCTGGTCGCGCGTGACGGCGGCGATGTCGCCGAAATAATGCGCTCGCTGACCCCCGGGCGGGCCAAGGCAATCGGCCAAGCCGCACTTCACCGCGTGCTGGCGGACCATACCTACGCGCTTCGGGCGGATGTGGCGGATGCCGTCTTCAAACGTCATTTCGAGCACGGGGCCGTGGAGGCAGCGGAATGACCAAGAAACTGGACATCGTCTTTCTCGGCCTGTCGCTGTCCTCATCCTGGGGAAACGGCCACGCCACGACTTTCCGGGGTCTTTTGAAAGGCTTGCACGGACTCGGTCACCGGGTGACTTTTCTGGAGCGCAACGTGCCCTGGTACGCCAATCACCGCGATCTGCGCGATCCGGAGTTCTGCGCCTTGCGCTACTACGAAACCACTGCGGAGCTGCAACGCGACTACGCACAGTGCCTGGAGCAGGCCGACATCATCGTCATCGGATCCTTTGTTCCAGAAGGACGCCAGGTCATCGACATCGTCGCCTCGCTTTGCAAGGGGCAGCTCTGCTTTTACGACATCGACACCCCGGTGACCCTGGCCAAGCTTTCAGCCGACGATTGCGATTATCTGAGTTCGCGGCAAATTCCGTATTTCGATGTCTATTTCTCCTTCACTGGCGGACCAACGCTCAACCATCTGGCGCAAGACTTCGGCGCGCGCCATGCCGAACCTCTCTATTGTTCGGTCGATCCAGAACGGCATCACCCGACAGGAGATCCGATCCGCTGGGATCTCGGCTATCTCGGCACCTACAGCATGGACCGGCAGACAACGCTGAACGCTCTGCTGCTCGAGCCCGCACGGCATATGCCGAACCTCCGTTTCGTCGTGGCCGGCTCCCAATATCCATCCGACATCATCTGGCCGGACAATGTCGAACGCATCGAACATTTGCCGCCAGCCGATCACGCCGCGTTCTATAGCCGTCAGCGCTACACGCTGAATGTCACACGCAGTTCCATGATCACCGCAGGATGGTCGCCCAGCGTGCGCCTGTTCGAAGCGGCGGCTTGCGGCACGCCCATCGTCAGCGACCACTGGCCAGGGCTCGACAGCTTCTTTCCCGCATCGGCGATCCACACCGCCGCGGAGACGGACGAAGTCATCGATATCCTCGTTGGCGAGTCCGAGCGCGCACGCCTGGCCATGGCCGGCCGGGCTCGCAAACTCGTCCTCGCTTCCCACACCGGTGGGGCCAGGGCTCGCGAATTCGTGGCGGCGCTGACCCAACCAAGGGCGACGGCCCTCGATCTCGACATTGGAAGTGCAGCATGAACGGCAGACAGGAGAAAACAGCGATGCGACAGACAAGAAAGGCGCACAGGGCAAAGACGGTGCTTGTTGCCGGCGGCGCGGGTTTCCTCGGTTCGCATCTTTGCGAAGTATTGCTCCGCAACGGCTGGCGCGTGATCTGCGTCGACAATTTTCTGACCGGGCGCATGGAAAACATCATCTCGATCATGGACCGGCCGGGTTTCCGGTTGATCGAGCAGGACATCTGCCGGCCACTGGATCTCGGCGAGCCCGTGGATCACATCTTCAACCTGGCCTGCGCCGCCTCACCGCCGCGTTATCAGGCCGACCCGATACACACCACGCGTACCTGCGTGATCGGAACCCTCAACCTGCTCGAACTCGCTGTCCGCAATGACGCGCGACTGCTGCAGGCCTCGACGAGCGAAGTGTATGGCGATCCGGAACAACACCCGCAAAGGGAGGACTACGTCGGTCATGTGAACTGCACCGGCCCACGCGCCTGCTACGACGAGGGCAAGCGCACCGCCGAAACGCTTTGCTTCGACTATCTAAGGGCCGGCAAGGCCGACGTCCGCGTCGCGCGCATCTTCAACACCTACGGTCCGAGAATGGATCCGGCCGACGGTCGCATCGTCTCGAATTTGATCATGCAGGCGCTCGAGAAGCGTCCGCTGACGATATTCGGCGACGGCCAGCAAACGCGATCCTTCTGCTATGTCTCCGACTTGATTGATGGATTGATGCGCCTGATGAACATCGACCCCAATCCGGGCAAGCCGGTCAATCTGGGCAATCCCGGAGAATTCACCATCGTGCGACTGGCGGCATTGGTGAAGGCGATGACCGGCACCAAGTCGGATCTGAAATTTCTGCCCCTGCCGCAAGACGATCCTCGGCGCAGGCAGCCTGATATTTCGCGTGCGAAAACGCTGCTCGGCTGGTCGCCGAGAGTGCCGCTCAACGAAGGGCTCAAGCTGACGATCGATTATTTCGCGGCGCTCGAAGGCACCGGCATCGGCGATCAGATGACAGGCCTTGCCAAAAGGAGACCCGCAGGCGGGCTGCAGAACCTTCCTGCATGACGTGGGCCGCGGCCGGACCTGCCCGGAGATCGTGCGGAACATCCATCCAACCTTGTAGTTTGGCGGGAGGGACCCGATACGGAGGATCATCCTCATGCAACCAAAGCGACCCGCGAAGGATGTCGACAAGATTGCCGAACGCGAGGCGGCTGCCTATTTGCGGCGCTCCTCGATCACCTATCTCGAGTGCTGCGTCAGCTTGATGATGACGCATCTGCAGCGCGAGGAAGTGGCCGCTATTCTTGAGCAGGAAGCAGACATGCTGCGAAGGCTGGATTGATCGAAACGTTACACCTGAGATTCGTCCAGGAATCGTATCAGCCCCGCCCTGTATCGGTCTGCCGTCCCGGCCAGCCTTGCTTTTTCCTGGCCATTTTCGGATTGCGCAGCCGTGCTCCAGAGCCCGATTTGGAACGCCAAATAGCAGGGTTCGAAAAAATCGATGTGGCCATTGTCAATATCGAGCCCCATCCCCTCGACCAATGTCGTCACATCGCTGTCGGACAGTCCATATTCGACACAGGCGCCGGCAATGTCCCACTCTATCGGCTGGCAGCCAATCAAATCGTGTGCCCGGCAATGGTCGACGGCATCTGTCTTGACCACCGTGCCATCGGCACAAACGAGAAACTCCCACGCGTGAAGCTTTCCGTCGATTTCCACCCGCTGCAGAACATGCGCAGGGGTTTTTTTCGAGAGCCAATGGCGCAACGTCGCCGCTCGGTTCTCGCCCAGGGCTTCAGATGTATTGGAAACAGCCATTTCCGCGAGTGCGAGCAATGATGCACCCGGTTCGCAGGTTCGGAGATTGAGCGCCCGCCAGGCTAGATAGCGCGTCAACTCCGCGACCAGCCTTCCTCTGGGCAGCGGCGCCTGGTCCATCGTGGTGCCGTCAATCCACCGTTCGACCAGAAAGCCGTGGCAAAGCCCGACCACTTGCGATCCGAACCCGGCTTTCCCCAACATTTCCGCGGCTCGTCTCTTACGCCGTCCGGTTTCGCCGAGGCCGGCAAATTTGACGAGCCAGCGACCACACCCCGCGGACGCCAGGAATTTACGCCGCTCGATGCCGCGCGGGCTCGGCGGCCAATGCTTTTCGTCGACGTAGTGGACGCTCCTCCATTCGCCACCAGACAGTTCGGTCAGGCGTAATTCGGGGCTGCCGACCGCCTCGGCCACCCATTCGCTAAGCGTGGGAATGTTCGAGCTTTCGGGGAAGGTGCATTCGAGCGCCGTCGCCACATGTTTCGGACAGCGCGACCATGTCTCCCTAGCCTCCCGTGACGCTTCGATGCCCGGGTTGCCAGGATGGCTGGGAAACAGGTGAATGCGGTCCATACCAATACCCAGTTCCCGCAGCCACGCGACGACGGCGTGCATCGAACTGCCGGACAGACCGGGACCTTCGTCTACAACGGCGAAGCGTGCCGATGGATTGTTCTTCCAGGAAGCGATCGAGCGCGAATCGGCATTGATGTGCCTGCGGAAAGGATGGCCGACCGGACGAACGCTGAACGGCGCCGGCGCGCCAATCGCGGCAGCCACTATGGCGGCAAGCCCCAGGCCGATGCTGCGGATGCCGATCACGCATGTGTTCGCATCGAGACCTGACTCCTGCGCCGCTCCCAAATAGCTTTCGGGATAAAGCGCGTAATGCGCGTAACCCTCGGCAGAACCGGTCAGAACCTCAGCCTCGCAATCCAACCCGTCCAGCAGTTGGAGAAGTCCCGGCTCGATGCCACCGCCCACGGCGAAACCGCTTCGCCACGACTTCGCCACCTCTGCCGCAAGACCAACCAGCAATCTGGCGCCTTGCTGTTGCCGCGGCGAAAAGATGTCGATGCCCCTGTTCTCGAAATCGACATCGGCAAGCGCGCGAACCAGTTCCGATACGCTGATGAATAGGCCGACCAACGCGGCATGGCGTCGGACGCCATGAGCCATGCGGTCCAGACTTTGAGCAACTTCGCTCGCAGCATCGCGAAGCCGTTCTGCGCTCTGCCTCCGCTTCTGGTCGCCGTAAACGATCATCGACCGGTTTTCCAATGCTTTGCCTTGCGGCAACGCAGCCAGCGCTGCTTCGATCCATGCTGTCTTGCGCAATTTTTCGGCAGGCCAAGGAACATTCCGGCACGCTGGTGGTTCGGCGGCAGGAACTTACCTTTGAACAGCATAGGGCGGCAGTTTCGTGGGATCGAAAAAGGTTCGTGTCGGTATCGTCGGGGTCGGCAATTGCGCATCCTCCCTGGTGCAGGGCCTCTCCTATTATCGTCACGCAAAAAGCAACGAACCAATCCCAGGGCTGATGCATGCCGACCTCGGCGGTTACCATGTCGACGACATCGAGATTGTCTGCGCATTCGACGTCGCCAGGAGCAAGGTTGGCCTCGACGTCGCTGAAGCAATCTACGCCGCCCCAAACAACACGTTCCGCTTTGCCGATGCGGCGGCAAACGGCGTTCGCGTCGAGCGCGGACCGACACTTGACGGCATCGGAAAATACTTGCGCGACGAAATCGAGGAGGCGCCGGAGCCGGTTGCCGACGTCAGCGAAATCCTGCGCAACAGCGGCGCCGACGTGCTGGTCTCTTACCTGCCGGTGGGCTCCGAGGAGGCGACGCGCTTCTACGCCGAATGCGCGCTTGAGGCCGGCTGCGCCTTCGTCAACTGCATACCCGTTTTCATCGCCTCACGTCCGGAATGGCGCCGGCGCTTCGAGCAGCGAGGGCTGCCGCTGGTCGGCGATGATATCAAGAGCCAGGTCGGGGCGACCATCGTTCACCGCCTGCTGGCCAATCTCTTCCGCGAGCGCGGCGTGCGCATCGATCGCACTTATCAGCTGAATTTCGGCGGCAACACCGACTTCCTCAACATGCTGGAACGCGAGCGGCTGGAATCAAAGAAAATTTCCAAGACCCAGTCCGTGGCCAGCCAGTTCGATGTTCCCCTGGAGCCGGGCAATATTCATGTCGGACCCAGCGACCACGTACCGTGGCTGACCGATCGCAAATGGGCCTATATCCGGGTGGAAGGGACGACCTTCGGCGGCGTGCCGCTCAACGCCGAGCTCAAGCTGGAAGTCTGGGATTCTCCAAATTCAGCCGGCGTGGTGATCGATGCGATACGCTGCGCCAAGCTTGCGCTCGATCGCGGCATAGCGGGAGCACTGACCGGTCCCTGCAGCTATTTCATGAAGTCGCCTCCCGAACAGTTCACCGACGCCGAAGCGCGGCAGCGCACGCTCGCTTTCATCGCCGGCAAGGACGAGCCTTTGCTGGATGCCGCGGAATGACGACAACGTTCTTTTTGATCCGTCATGCAGCGCACGACAATGTCGGCTCCTATCTTGCAGGACGGATGGATGGCGTTTGCCTTGGCGAGGCTGGGAAGGCGCAGGCCGCGCATCTTGGTGGCCGCATGGCCCGGGAGCCAATTGAAGCCATCTTGTGCAGCCCGCGTGAGCGTACGCAAGAGACGGCCGTGCCGATCGCGCTTGCCTGCGGCGTCGGTGAAATCGCGATCTGCGCCGAACTCGACGAGATCGATTTCGGCGATTGGTCGGGAAAGACTTTCGACGAGTTGAATGGCGATGCCGGTTGGCGGGCGTGGAACGACCAGCGGCAGGAGGCCAGGACACCGAGCGGCGAGACCATGCTGGATGTCCAGGAGCGGATCGTCGCACTGATGAACGCAGTGCGCGAGCGGCATCCGAATCAGTGTGTCGCCCTGGTCAGCCACGCCGACGTGATCAAAGCCGCCGTCTGCAAGGTGCTTGGCTTGCCGGTCGGCGACTGCTTCCGCTTCGACATCGATCCAGCCTCGATCACGACGATCGTGTCGGGTGACTGGGGCTCCAAGCTCCTGCGAATGAACGAAGCTGCCTGACGAGGACTTTCCGGATGCAGATGGTCATTTTCGGTCTCACCGTTACATCATCATGGGGCAACGGCCATGCCACGCTCTGGCGGGGACTGATCCGCGCCCTGGGTCGGCTGGGATGGTCCATCACCTTCTTCGAACGCGATACCCCCTACTATGCCGGGACGCGTGATCTCGATCGGCTCGATGGCGGCAACGTCGTCATTTATCCGGACTGGGAGGACATCCGTCGCGTTGCGGAGCGGGCAATGAAGCAAGCGGATGTCGTCGTCGTCACCTCCTACTGTGCCGACGCCGTGGAGGCCTCGCGGCTGGCGCAGCAGACAGGTCGCGGATTGCGTGTCTTCTACGATCTCGACACTCCGGTCACGCTTGCCCGCATCGAGCAAGGCGAGCGTCCGCCCTATTTCGGACCTGAGGGTCTCGCCGATTTCGACCTCGTTTTGAGTTACACCGGCGGCTCTGCGATCGAGGCGCTTAAGTCGGTTTTGGGCGCGCGTCACGTGGTGCCGCTCTATGGGCATGTCGATCCCGACCAACACCGGCCGGCAGAGAAGCGGGCGGAATTCGCCGGTGATCTGTCCTATCTCGGAACCTACGCGGCGGATCGCCAGGCCGGCGTCGAAAAGCTGCTGGTCCGCCCGGCCGCGCGCCTGCCTGACCACCGCTTCATCATTGGCGGCGCGCAATATCCGCAGGAATTCCCATGGAGCGACAATATCTTCTTTGTCAGGCATCTTCCGCCCGCCGATCATCCGGCTTTCTTCTCATCATCTCGCCTTACATTGAACGTCACCCGGGAGGCGATGGCGCAAAAGGGCTGGTGCCCGTCGGGACGGCTCTTCGAAGCGGCCGCGTGTGGGGCTGCCATCGTCACCGATGCATGGCCGGGCCTGGCCGAATTTTTCGAACCCGGCCGCGAAATCTTGTTGGCGCATGACACCGATGATGTGGTCGCCGCATTGCGATTGCCGGAGCGCGAGCTCGACGGCATTCGAAGGCGTGCCCGCGACCGGGTCTTGGGCGAACACACTTCCGCACGGCGCGCGGCGGAACTGGATCGCATCCTGAACGATGCCTTTCAAAGATCTCCCGGCGAACCGATGAGGGAAGCGGTCTGATGTTGGGCATCGTACCCGCTGCCGGGCGCGGCAGCCGCATTCAGCCGCTCGGCTTCTCGAAAGAGCTGCTGCCGGTCGGTAGCCGGATCGATGGACAGACCGAGCGTCCCTGCGCCGTGAGCGAGTATCTGGTACGGCGCATGGTGCAGGCCGGCGTCGACAAGATTTGCTTCATCATCGGATCGGGCAAATCCGACATCCTTGAATACTACGCCGCCGGCTACGGTGACGCGGCGGCTCTCTTCGTGGTGCAGCCGAACCCCGTCGGTCTGTGCGATGCGATCTTCCGGGCGGCGCCCCTCGTCGCGCCCGACGAGGTCGTCCTGGTCGGCCTTCCCGATACGATCTGGTTTCCCGAGGACGGTTTCCGCCATTTGCCCGACGATCAGCTCTCATTTCTGCTTTTCCCGGTGGATCAGCCGGAATTCTTCGACGCCGTCGTCACCGACGTCCACGAGCGCGTGATCGAAATCCAGGTCAAACGACAGGATGCCGCCACGAACTGGGTTTGGGGTGCGTTCAAGATGCCGGGCCATATCCTGCATCAGCTTGCGGGACTCTGGCGTGAGCGGGAGCGCAGTGACGAATATATCGGCACTTTGGTCAACGCCTATATTGCGGCCGGCGGTACAGCTTTTGGTGTCAGGGCTGGGTCGGACTATGTCGATGTCGGCACTTTCAACGGCTATCGCACAGCGCTGCGGTTGCTTGAAAACGACGCCCCATCCGCGCACCGCCGGCCCACCATGATCATGCCCGGCGCGCAGTCGCATGTACCCGTCGTTCCTGGCGAAGGAGCCTGAGCCATGCTGCATTCCCATGCCGAAATCCGCCGCCGCATCGATGCGCTCGGCCCGTGGTTCCACAACATGGAACTTGCCGGCGTCGAAACCGCTCCCAACCATTTTCTGGGCAACTACCCGCTGATCAAATGGCGCAAATTTGCCAATGCCATTCCCGCTGATCTGACGGGCAAGGCGGTACTCGATATCGGCTGCAATGCAGGATTCTACTCCATCGAGATGAAACGGCGAGGTGCTGACCGTGTCCTCGGCATCGATTTCGATGACGCCTACCTGGCGCAAGCTCGCTTTGCCGCCGAGGTTGCCGATTGCGAGATCGAATTCCAGAAGCTTTCGGTCTACGACGTCGGCTCTCTGCGCGAGACGTTCGATGTCGTGCTGTTCATGGGGGTGCTTTACCATTTGCGCCACCCCTTGCTCGCGCTCGACCTGATCCGCGAACATGTCGCCCGTGACCTGATGATCTTCCAGTCCATGCAGCGCGGCAGCGCGGATCTGCCCGAGTTGGAAGAAAACTATCATTTCTGGACGCATGACCTGTTCGACCAGCCGCAGTTTCCCAAGCTGCATTTTATCGAGCACCGCTATGCCGACGATCCCACCAACTGGTGGATTCCAAACCGCGCCTGCACCGAAGCGATGCTGCGCAGCGCCGGTTTCGAGATCGTTCTGCACCCCGAGCAGGAGGTCTATTTCTGCCGCGCAGCCGGGGACCCGGCCGGCGGCGGCGCCATCTACCCCTCGAAAGGACAGCTCCATGATTGAAGCCGCCATGATCTGGAACGAGCCCAACAACAAATCGCATTGGGACCCAGAGCTCGATCCCGATTGGAGCCGCTTTGCCAGGATGGCGATCTTGTCGGCTGACGCAATCGCGTCGGAGAACCCGTCTTTGACGAAAGTACTCGGTGGCATCTCGCCGATAGATCCGGGCTTTATCACCCGCATGAAGGAATTCGGCGTGCTGGACCATGTCGATGCCGTCGCCGTGCACGGCTTTCCGCTCGACTGGAACCTGTGGCAGATCCACGAATGGCCACAGAAGATCGGCGAGATCGCGACCGTCACCAACCTTCCCATCTGGGTCAGCGAAGTCGGCGTATCAACCTTCGGCGCGGAAGAAATCCAGGTTTGGGGGCTCAAGCGCACCGCTGAGTTGCTGATTGGCAACGCACCACGCATCCAGTGGTACAGCCTCTACGATCTTCCGCGCGAATGGGAAGCAACGACGCGGCATCGCGAGGCGGAGGGCTCTTCTTACTATCGACATTTCCACATGGGGCTGCTGCGCCAGGACGGCACGCCAAAACCAGCGCTGGAGGAGTTCCTGCGCTACTCGCCCGCAATGGGGCTGGTGCAGTGGTTTCATTTCGAGGACCCCCGGCTGGACGATGCCGTCGCCTGGATGAAGCGGCTGGGCGTCACCAATATGCGCACGGGGCTTTCCTGGGCAGACAGCTTCCGGCCGAACGCGCTGGACTGGTTCGACCGGCAGATGGAGGCACTCGCCGATTTCGACGTGACGGTCACCTTTTGCTTTACACCGCAGCATCGGGGAATGATGCCCCACCACACCAGCCCGCCACTGGTGCCGGAGGAGTTCGCGGAATTCTGCGCAACCATGATCCGCCGCTATGCGCCCGGCATGACGTCCGCTTCGCTCCCGACGCGGCGGGCCTCGGCAGCGTGAAAGTGTCATGCTGCCATGCATCAGACGCCTGACACATTGGACGAATTAGCGGCATCATCGACAGGTGGTGCGGCATACGGGACCGAGGCGCAACCAGCCGCGGCGCTCACTATCCTCAATGTCGCCTACCCTCTCGCACCCGTCGGACCCGATGCTGTCGGCGGTGCCGAACAGGTTCTGTCGATTCTCGATCGGGGGCTGGTTCGCGCCGGCCACCGCTCTATCGTCATTGGCTGCCGCGGCTCCAGCGCGAGCGGTACCCTTGTGGAAATACCGGCTGAAAACGGCGTGCTCGACGAGGCGGCGAAGAGCCGCGCGCAGCAGGCTCATCGCAAAGCGATCGCCGCTGCCCGCGCCCGATGGCCGATCGATGTGGTTCATCTGCACGGCATCGATTTTCATGCCTATCTGCCCGACGATGGTCCGACCCTGGTGAGCCTCCACCTGCCCTTGGACTGGTATCCGGCCGAGGCTCTGCGACCGACGCGCGACGACCTGTGGCTCCATGCGGTCTCGCCCACCCAGCAGCAAACGGCGCCACCAGGGGCCAGACTGGTGGCGCCGATTCCCAACGGCGTTGACATCGAAGCACTGAGCCTGGTGCAGCCGAAGCGAGACTTTGCCCTGGTTCTCAGCCGAGTCTGCCCGGAAAAGGGCATTCACCTGGCCCTGGACGCGGCCAAACAGGCGGGCGTGCCCCTGATCATCGGCGGCAAGGTCTACCCCTACGAAACACATACGCGCTACTTTCGCGACGAGGTCCAATCCCGTCTTGATGCTCGCCGCCGCTTCCTGGGCCCGCTCGGTTTTAACGCCAAGAGGCGCTTTCTCAACGCAGCCCGCTGTCTGGTCATTCCGAGCCTCGCCGCCGAGACAAGCTCGCTTGTCGCCATGGAGGCCCTCGCCTGCGGTACCCCGGTGGTCGCATTCCCGAATGGCGCGCTTGCGGATGTCATCGAGCACGGCAGGACGGGCTTTCTCGTCAACACAGTCGACGAAATGGCCCAAGCCATTCTTGCGGCGCCCAGCCTGGACGCCGAGGCGTGCCGGGTGGAGGCGCGACGGCGGTTTTCGCTGGAACGGATGATCTCGTCGTATATGGCTGCCTATCAGGCGCTGGCACAACTTGGCACAGATTGCCGGCGCTTCGCTGCGGCACCGTGAGAAAAGCAGTGTTGCGCAGCGAAATCATCGATGACCCCGTAAAATTCGATGCCTTGACGCCGCACTGGTGGAAACTATGGGAGCAGAGCTCCTCTGCGACGCCGTTCCAATCCCCCGCCTGGCTGGTGCCATGGTGGCGCGCATTCGCACCCGGTGAACTGGCGACAGTCGCGGTCTGGCGTGGCGGCGATCTGGTCGGGCTGGCGCCACTCTATCTCGAGCATGGAACGGCCGGTTCGAAGCTGCTTCCGGTCGGTATTTCGCTCAGCGATTATCTGGACATCCTGGCTGTCCGGGATATCGAGGCGGCGGTCGTGTCCACAATTGCCGAAACGATCTGCTCGGTCGGGTGGTCACAATGGATCTTGTCTGATCTGCCGCAAAACAGTGCCGGTCTTACGATCGCGCATCCCGGTTTAACGGTCGAGAGGCCGGCAATTCATGCAGCCTGCCCCGTGCTTGCTGTTGCCGGCGACGAAACATTGGCCGGCTGCGTTCCCGCTCGGCGCAGGCGCCAGTTGCGCCGGGCGCGCCAAGCGGCGTGCAGACGCGGCCGGCTCGCGTTGGCGTCAGCCCGGGGCGACCAGAACTTCCTGAACCAATTGATCCGCCTGCACCATGCACGCTGGGTTGGACATGGAGGTGGTGTATTGGCCGACCCCGCCGTGCAGCACTTCCATGGGCTTTCACTTCCCTTGCTCGATGCTCACGGTCTGGTCCGATGCTGGTTGCTCGCGATCGATGGCACGACTGTCGCCGCCTATTACGGATTTCACCACCGCGGCCGCGCCTATGCCTATCTCGGCGGCCTCGATCCTGCTTATGCCGAGGAGAGCCCAGGTGCGATCCTGATCGGCCACGCGATCGCGGAGTCGATCCGCGAGGATGCGCGCGAGTTCGACTTCCTGCGCGGCCAGGAAGCCTACAAATATGGCTGGGGCGCCGTCGACAGGTGGACGATGCGGAGGATCTGGACGCGGAGTTGATGTCATGAGTGTGCTCGCGCAGCGCCGGACATCGGTCAGACGGGCGGTCGAAGGTTGTGTGGCCGGTGGTGCCTGCGCCGAAGCTGTTCTCGTCAGGCTGGCGCTTCACCTGCCGCCCACAATTGAAGCGGCGGAATTGGCGGAGGTCGTGCTGAAAGTCCGTCCGGCGGATACCGGCGATGCTGAAAGACTGCGAAAGGTCGCTGGACTGCTGCGCCACAAACCGGGCGTCCTTGCCACTTTGCGAGCGACAGGCGGCGCCGTTCGGCATGAACGCGGTAACGGCGAGACGGATGTCGCCGTGGTCAGGAGGCTGGCCTCGAGTTTTGATGCCGCGGCAGCAATTTCGACAGCCGCAAGTGTCCAGTTAGGATCCCTTGGCGATGACGAGCGGCTGACAGCCATGACCGACGAAATCGTTGAATGGCTCGAGGCGCGAGAATTCACCGGAATTGAACGAGACATTCTCGACATCGGTTGCGGCATCGGACGTTTCGAGCGCGCGCTGTCCAATTCCTTCAAGCGGATGGTCGGCATCGACATATCATCGCGGATGATCTCTATCGCCTCCGAGCAATGCGAAGCGCTCGGCAATGTCGAACTGCGCCAAACCTCCGGTCTCGATCTGGCCGACTTCGACGACGACAGTTTCGATTGCGTGTTGGCGGTCGACAGCTTTCCCTACCTGGTCCTGGCCGGCATGGCTGAGCGGCTTTTCGATGAAATTGCGCGCGTTCTCAAACGGCCGGGCCGGCTCGCATTGCTGAACTATTCTTATCGCGGATCGCTTTCTTTGGACCGGGCCGACATCGGCCGTCTTGCGCAAGCTCACCAATTGCGGGTCGTCATCGACGGCGAGAAGCCGTTTCGGTCATGGGATGGCGACGCCTTCCTGCTTGCTGGGTGAGACGGAACATTACAGCGCGATGCCGGTTCGGGCGTCGGCACCGATCGGTGTCCTGGATTCGAAGGAGGAGATCATGGCATCCGGCGGCAAAAAGCATTTCGGCCAAGGCAGCCAAGGCAAAGGTGCCGGCGCCGGCGCAATGACCACCTTGGACAAGGACAAGATCGAGGAAAACGCGGTTTTGTCCAACCGCGACAGGAAGCAACATGGCCGAGAGCGCGGGCTGGACGGCAATCGAATCAAGTCCGATCAATTTCAGGATCACGCCGCAAACCGGTTGCTGAAGGACTGACGCCACCGCGCCGCGTCTTGCCGCGGCACGGAGGAAAAACTGTGCAAGGGCCGCCGGTGAGCCTCTCGGCGGTCGACAACGCCTTGTAGTGCCGAGCGCTCATCATCAGACTTGGATCTAGGGATGCTATCAAGAGAACGTGATGTCTCATTCGAGCGACGATACCACGGATCTGCGTGTCGAGATGGCAGTGGATCAGGAGATTGCTTCCCTCCTGGCCGCCATAGAGCAGGAAAAGATACCGGACCGCCTCTCCAAGCTGGCGATCGAATTGCAAAACGCTCTCGTCGAGAAGCGTCGGCGAGACGTGAAGAGCTGACTATCTGCGGTTGTCGACCTCTATATCGAGCTGACCATCCGACAGCTGATTTCGCCTTTCTATCAATGTCTGCAACGAGCTCTCCCCGAGTAGCTCAAGGATGTTGGCGCGGGCACGGTTCAGCCGGCTCTTGACCGTCCCTACCGCGCAGCCGCAGATTTCGGCGGTTTCCTCGTAGCCCACTCCTAAAACGCCGATCAGCATCAGCACCTCGCGCTGATGTTCGGGCAGCTTTTGGATGGCGCCGTGAACTTCCTTGCTCTGAACGGTCCATTCCTGGGTAGCTTCCGAAATCGGTCTCGAAGACGCGCAGTCGAGAAGGCCTGGCGCTTCCCGTGCAGCGATCTTGATCCGGGTGTAGTAGGTGTTGCGCATGATGGTGAAGAGCCACGACTTCATGCGTGTACCAGGTTCGAACTTGTCGATGTTGGCGAGCCCTTTGGTCAACGTTTCCTGCACCAGATCGTCGGCATCGTCTGGAACGCGGCAGAAGGTGCGCGCGAAAGCCCGCAGGGCAGGTATCAGATCAACGATGGAAACGTCATTGGTTTGTTGGTCGGCCAAGAGATAGCCTCCGGATGACAATGGTCCAGCTCCCAGAAGAAAGAGTGAATGAACGAAGCCAGAGCTAAATGCATGGAAGTTTGGTTCGTTCCCGCCGTTGGAAACAACTCTTCGAAAATTCCACCGGGCGCGAACACGCCGACTACGGTCTTCCCCCAACCACGCCCACTTCAAAGGAACGAAACACCATGCCGAGCTTCATTCCCGGGAAGTCTCGCCGGTGCGTTTGGCTGTGCAGGGCATGGACCGAGTCGTGCGGCTGGTAACGCGCAAACCACTGCTGACAAACCTATTGGCGAACCACGTGGCGAACTCGGCTACCATCGATACATAGCGATAATGGTTGGCCGGAGACATGTTAGAGTCATTAATTTTGTTAACTTATTGGCGCGGGTGAAATCCAGCAATCGGTCGTAGTTGCCGGGCGGTCGGCCAACGAACATGCTCGTCCAGCACTTGCTCTATTCTGCCCTCCGATCGGGCTAAGCCGATGAAATACCGGGTTGATTCACCCCTCACGACGTCGCCGAACGGCATGCTGTCGCGTACAATCTGCAGCTGCTCTCCGAAGCTGGCTGTTGCGGTGCTGTGCAACTCGCTTTGGCGAAGATCACGGATGACGATCAGCGCTTGAGTGAGCGCCCGAACCGGTCCTCGATCCGCGACTGAAGGAACTCGAGCCCCATCGAGAGCAGCCAATAGATCATCGAGGCGGTGATGAGCATCTCGATGTGGCGGAACTCGGTCTGGCCCTGCGTGCGTGCGAGATACATGATCTCCCAGACCCCGACCACCGAGACCAGCGAAGAATCCTTCAGCATCGCAATGAACTGGTTGCCGGTCGGCGGCACGATGACGCGCATCGCCTGCGGCAGGATGACCAGGAACATCGTCTGGTTAGCGCTAAGGCCGAGTGCCGTAGCACCCTCGGTCTGGCCGCGCGAGATGCTTTCGATGCCGGCCCGGAAGATCTCGGTCATGTACGCGCCGTAGCAGAGCGACAGCGCCATGATGCCAGCCGGCACGGCGCCGATCACATAGCCAATCTGCGGCAGGCCGAGATAGATGATGTAGATCTGCATCAGCAACGGCAAGCCACGAAACAGAGAGGTATAGAAGGTCGCCAAGCCATAGACCACGCCGTTGCGGGAAAGTTTGGCGATGGCGCCAACGAAGGCGATGAGGGTGGCGATGGCGATCGAAATGGCCGAAATGTAGAGGGTCGTCACCACACCCTTCGAGACGAGGAAGCCGATCTTCTTGGCGATGAACGCGAAGGACAGGTCGAAGGAATAGAAAAACAACATTAGCAACACGAACAGCTCTATCCAAACTGCCACAATCTGCTGTTTGCGGCTGAGATACCGCAGCGCGTTCCAGTTCGCCACCAAGATCAATGCGATCAGCACCGCCGAGACCGCCCGCCCGACGTCCGGGTTGGCGGCGAGCCACTCGACCGACCCCGGAACGAGCTTGCCGAGCCAACTGGCTTTGATGCCGAGCCCATACAGGCCGGCGGCGATGGCGGCGAGCACGAAGAACACGCCAACGCGGCGCGCCGCGTCCGGGTGGTTGAGCAATAGTCGGCCGATCACGTCTTCGATCTCCCTGCGGTCAGCGGGCCCGCTCGCGCCACCAATCCTGCGCCTGCAGCTTCCAGTAGGTGAGTTGCGCAACCGCAAGTCCAGCCGGGCCGCCCGCCCAGGCAAGGCCGAATGGTGCAAACAGCCGGTAACGGTCCGATTGTCCCAGTATGGCTTCGGCGATCAACTTGCCGGCGATCGCCGTGGTGTTGATGCCATGGCCACCAAAAGCCGTGAGGTACCAGACGCCCGGCTGCAACGGGCCTATCTGGGGCATCATGTGCCGGGCATAAGACATGAGCCCGGACCAGGCGAGTTCGGTCTTGAGGTGTTCGAGCTGCGGATAAGTGGTGACCATCTCACGGCGCAATTGCCTCGCCAACACGCCCGATGAGGCTGCCCGGGTGGTGATGCGCCCTCCCCAGAGCAGCCGCCTGCCGCCTTCGACAACACGGTAATAATCGCCTGCGCGACGGTTATCGCCGACGGCGTCGGTCGTCGTAATCGCCTTGGCGATGAGGTCAGGCGCCTCCTCGCTCACCATAACGTAAGTGGCGATAGGCAGGAATGCCCGCTGCAGCCGGCCGACCAGTGGGCCCGTATATCCGCCGGTGGCAACTACGGCCTGGCGGGCGCGCACTTCGCCGCTGTCGGTACGCAAGATCTTTTCGGCGCCGTCAAGGTTGGCTTCAACGGCAGCCGTTCTCTCGTATATCCTGCCGCCCAGCCGCTCGATCTCGCCAGCAACGGCGCGCAGATAGTTAAGCGGATGCATGTGGAAGGCGCTGGGATCGCGCAGGCCTTGGTGGTAGCGATCCGAATGCAGCACCGCTCGCACCTGGTCGCGATCGAGATAGTCGAGCCGGTAGTCGAAATCCCGCGCCAGTTGCTCGGCATATGCCTTGAGCACGGCGCCGCCATCGTGGCGAAGCACGCTCAATATACCGGAGCGCGGCTCTGCCGCCTTGACGTCGAGATCGCGGATCGTCTGCCGCACGAAGTCGACGCCTTCGATGGACAGGCGGTGCAGTTTTTGTGCCGCGTCGACGCCGGCCATCGCGGCGATGTTGTCGGTGCCGGTGGCGAAACCGGGATTGACGAAGCCGCCATTGCGACCGGAAGCGCCGAATCCTATCCGCTGCGCCTCAAGCACGACGACCTGCTGGCCGGCGCGAGCCAGCTGCAACGCCGTCGTCAGGCCGGCCAGTCCGCCGCCGACAACGACTGTCTCGCACTCGGAAACGCCGCTCAGCGGCGGTCTGATGGTGTTGTCGGCAAGCGTGCGTCGGTAATATGTGTCAGGACATGTCATGATCAATATGATGAGGTGGCGGCACTAGAGCATTTTGCAGGCAGGCGGAGCCGCCCGGTGTCGTGGAAATGCGGCTGAAACAAAACAGATGGAGCGGGATGTTCAATTGAATGCACCCCGCTCAAGCTTTATCCACGATGCCTCTCAGTCAGAGCTGTAATCCTTGCCGTACCACTTGGTGGTCAGTTTCGCGAGGGTACCGTCCTTCTTCATCTCGTCGAGAATGCCGCCGATCTTGGCATTCCACTCGGCATCACCTTTTTCCGCGATCACCACCAGTGGCTCACGGAAGGCATAGCCGCCTTCCAGGACACGCAACGGGTAGCCGTTCTTTATCGCGTTCTGAGCCGTCTGTTCTGGTGCGATGACCGCGTTGAGGCGCACGCCGTCGCCGAGCCTCAAATCGTCGAACGGCAGCATTGAGTCAGCGAAAGTCCTGATCTCACCGGGCTCCAGCTTGTATTCGATGGGCGGCAGGCCGGGAGCATCGATCTCGAGTTGTCTACGGATGAAATCCTCCGACGTGGTGGCGGTCTCGACGCCGATGATCTTGCCGTTCAGGTCGGCGACCGATTTGGCCGGGCTGTCCTTGTGAACCACGTAAACGTAGGGGCTATAATAATAGATGCCTTCGAAATCGATCACCTTGGCGCGCGCTTTGGTCGGCGTCACCGAGCCGACACCCAGATCGTAACGTCCCTGCCAATGGCCGCCCGTCATCGTCGCCCAGTCCGGCGTATCGAAACTGACCTCGACACCGAGGCGCCTTGCGATCTCTTTCGAGACATCTATGTCGAAGCCGACCAACTGATTGCTGTCGTCGAGGAAACTCTGCGGCGGCCAACCGCTGTTTGTGGCGACCACCATTGCCTTCTTCGAGGTAACCCGGTTGATGGTTTCACCCGCCGAGGCCGCAGACGCGAACGCGAGCGTGGTAGTGGCCAAGGCCAGCCACGCGATCAATTTCCTCACTTGAACCTCCCTCTTCATCGTCATTCAGACATATGCTTCCCAGAGCGCGCTCCCGTAGAGAAACAGCAATTGAGAGCGCGGCATGAGATCGATCTCATATCAGCACACATATCGACGAGGGGATCAAGTCCTTTTTCAAGTAGCCAGTTGTCCTCCGGGGGCGCAAAGCATCGGCACCCGCACGGTGCGGCGGAACCCGCGTTTGATGTGATGCGCGTGACTTTCAAGACAGAGGAAACGAAGATCTACTTCAACCTATCACATCATTGCCAGATGGGCGGCACAGGATGGCTTGCTGTCTACGAGTTTCCGATGTTCCGGTTAAGCATGGGTGCGCGGCACACCGGCAGCAGCACCAGCAGGATGATGGCGGAGTCGACCCAGAGGACCCTGTTCACGCCCATCGTGTCGACGATCTGACTGGTCGCTAGGGTACCCACGGAGATGGCAAGATTGAAAGTGAAGCAGTAGATGGCCGTCGCGGTCTCCGCGCTTTCTGGTGCTGCACTCAGCACCCACGTCTGCAGCGTGATGGGCGCCGCGCCATACGCGAAGCCCCACACCAGCAGCAGGATGGTTCCTGTGAGCGGCGTGACCCCGAGCAACGGGAAGAGAGCCAGCGTGGCGCCGAGCCCAATGACGATGCAGGCCAATGTGCGACCGACGGATTTGGCGGCCCAGACGCCTGCGACGGCGTTGCCAATCATTCCGAGAATGCCATACCCCAACAGTAACCAACCTATGCTCCCTGCAGTGACGCCCGAGACCTCCAGCAACACCGGGCTCACGAAAGTGTAGGCACCGTAGTGGGCAGCCACCAGCAGTGCGGTCGCAACCACGCCCGACAGGAGGGCGGGATTGCGCAATTGCGCACGCAGGGCTTTCACCTCCACAGGCTGCGCCGCCTCCAGCTTCGGAAGCACAAGCAGGGCGGCGAGCAGTATGGCAAAGCTCAGGCCGGCGAGAGACCAGAACGCGCCGCGCCAGCCGACTAGATCACCGATGATCGTGCCGGCCGGCACGCCCAGCACCGCAGCGGCACTTACACCGCCGAAGACAATAGTCATGGCGCGCGGCACGGACGGTCCAGGAACAAGTCGTACTGCGATGCTCCCGGCTATCGCCCAAAAGCCACCGATGGTGATCCCGACGAGCAGCCTGGACGCGAGCAGCACGGGAAAGTTCGTTGCGAGCGCTGAAATCACGCTCGCCGCAGCCATTACAGCGAGCAGGCCCGCCATCAGAATACGCCGGTCGAGCCTCCCCACTGCCAACGGCAAACCGATAGAAGCGAACGCCGCAATTACGCCGGGTATCGTCACCGTGAGACCGCCACTCCCAATAGAGACATTCAACTCGGAAGAAATTGCCGGAATCAGCCCCACAGGGAGTTGCTCCGCAGTGATCATCGAAAAAATACCCAGCGATACAGTGAGCACGGAGAGCCACATGCGAAAAGTGGCTCCCTGTTTCTCCCGAAGGGCTGCTTTGGTCAGAGACATGATCACCTCCAGCCCGCGAGAAGGCACTCGACGCCAACGTTTCGGGCAAACGTTAGAGAGACGGATCGGGCAATTGATCCCGGCCTGGTTTCAGATAATCTGTCCACTGCGGATTGATAATCGAGGGAGATATGGATGGTGAATTCACGAAACGTGAATGAAAGAGGTGATTGCAGTTGGACCGGCTGACCAGCATGACCGTGTTTGCCAACGTCGTCGGTGAAGGCAGCTTCGCTGGAGCGGCCAAGCGGATGCGACTATCGCCAGCGGCCGTGAGCAAACATGTCCAGATGCTGGAAGAGTGGCTTGGCGCACGCCTTCTCAACCGGACGACCCGGCGCATAAGCCTGACAGAGCTCGGCGCCTCCGTCTACGAGCGCAGTCTGCGCATAATCGAGGATGTCGAGGAAGTTCGTACGAGCGCGGCCGAGAGCAAGACACGTCCCACCGGCTCACTGCGTGTCAGCGCGCCGATCTCCTTCGGCGCGATGCACCTTGGGAGAGTCGTTGCAGAATATCTCGCGGTCTACCCGGAGGTGTCGGTTGAGTTGGTGTTGGACGACCGTGTGGTTGACATCGTGGAAGAGGGCCTGGATGTCGCGGTACGCATCGCTCCACTCACGGTTTCCAATCTGGTTGCTCGCCGAATCGCGCCTTCACGCGAGGTGGTCTGCGCTTCGCGCGATTATCTGGACAGACGCGGGCGTCCCACAAAGCCGTCGGATCTCCACGACCATGATTGTCTGGACTACGCGTTGCGCGCCAGCCGCGGAAAATGGCGGTTCGACGGACCAAAGGGGGAAGTGGCGGTAAAAATCACTGCACGGATGACGGCAACGAACGGGCAGCTCCTGCGCGATGCGGCGCTGGGTGGAGCAGGCATAGTACTTTGCCCCACTTTCCTTGTTGGAGAAGCCATTCGTTCGGGCCAACTGGAGACAGTGATGCCCCAGTTCAAGCCGGTAAGCCGGTCGATCTACGCGATGTACCCGTCAAGAAGGCATCTTTCCGCCAAAGTTCAAAGCTTCGTGACGCTTCTCGCCGCCCACTTTGGTGAGAACCCACCTTGGGACAACTTTGGACCATGACGACTGGAATGTTGAGCCCAGAGGCCGCGCGCACTTGCACGGCCTTACTGTGCATGGGACCAGCACCCAGGGCCAAGGGGCGGTGCATATCGAGCCGTCCAGCACCTTTTCGAGACTGAAGCATCCGCTATTTGCCGACGGTCATTCGCTGAGGCTCAATCCACCGCCCATCCTAAGCGCCGCCAAAGCGCAAGTTGTAGCATCTGCGGTGTCTCTGGTTCTCTGCGGCCACCGGCGGAACGGGTTGTAAGCAGGCGCGTTCCTCCAGCGTCAAGCTTGGAGAACATACATGGATGACGAGCTGCGCCTGAAGTTACAAGAGCTGAGCCAAAGCATGCAAACGCGAGCGGCCGAACTTTCGACGCTCGGCGGCAGCGCAGACATAAGTACGGTGATGTCGGGGATCGCCGTCGCTCTGGAGGCGCTACTGGTGATTGCCGAAGAGATGAAAACGCCACGTTCCGGCCCTTCGGTCCTGCCCGACGCTACATGAACATCTCCGATCGTTTGGGAGAGGCTCCAGAGCGAGAGCGCCTACCGCTCACCAGCAAATCGCTCGCCGAGGAACTGGCTTTAATCCACATTCTGGGTTGGAGAGTGGAGAGCGCAATCTACTCGGTGGAGTACTCCAGGTGGGGTGAGCGTCGGCAGAAATGGATTTTGCACTCGACGATGCCTTTTGGGTAATCGGGGACGGCCTTAGGACGGAGGACCACGATGGCTTGGATGGCCGCAATTTGCCCGATTACAGATGAGCAGGCGCTCGTTAATTCGGAGACAGTTGGTGACATCCGGGAGTTTCGCTGTCCGAGTTGCGGCGACTTCAAAATCACGAACTCGGCCACCGCGATGTTCAAAGGCCTATCGGCAGAACAGAAGTTGGAGCGCTTCGAATACGCTAGAGCAATCGCGGGCGACAACGCGATCACAGTGACGACGGAACATGGATCTATCGATACCGAAGATCAATAGAATACCCGCCCGATAAACCGGTTCCCAGCGCATCTCCTCACTTGCTGCCCTGAGACCATTTGACTGCCGGTCCAGGTAGTGGGCAGTTTGAAGGTAGAAGCTCACGTCAACATGGCCAGACCATTTTTACACTGCCGATCTGCGCGGCCAGCAACGCCTCTCGTGAGGGGCAAGGCATGGGCATCAAACGTCTCGGACCGGTCGGCAGCGTAAGGCTGGTTGCCTATGATCCCCTACCGGCGAATGGAACCAGATCTGCCACAGCGCGTCATAGAAGCAGATCAGGTGCGATTTAACGTAAGGAGTGACATCGATGATCAGGCTCCTTCTCCTCCTCGCCATTGCACTCGCCTTCGCATGCGGCGGGACGGAGGCGGCCAAGCTGGACCTAGCCGCGGTAAATCAGGCGCAATTCTCCGCCGGCGATCCGAAAGGGCTCGATCCTGCCGTGCTGAAGGCGCAAATTTTTTTGGATCGTGCGCGCTTCTCACCGGGGCTCATCGACGGCCGCCTTGGAGAGAACTTCGCCAAGGCGGTCAAGGCCTTCCAGGCGTCGAACGGACTGGCCCCAGATGGCAAGCTCACCCAGGCGACTTGGGACAAGCTGATGGCAACCTCCACCAGCCCAGCTCTGATCACCTATGAACTGACCCGCAAAGATGTACGCGGCCCCTTCACCAAACGCATTCCGGGGCGCATGGAGAGGATGGCTCGCCTGAGAAGGCTTGGCTATCACGACTCGATCGAGAAGCTGGCGGAGCGCTTCCATGTGAGCGAACCATTGCTCAGGAGGCTAAACCCAGGCACCGGATTCAGGAAAGCTGGAACCACGCTGCTGGTACCAGATGTTGGCCGGGGTGAACCTCCCGCCACCATTGCCGGCGTCGAAGTCGACAAAGGCGCTCATCAGGTGCGCGTGCTCGACCCCTCCAATAAAGCGTTTGCCGTCTACCCTGCCTCGATCGGGAGCGACGAGAAGCCGGCACCAAGTGGGCAGGCAGAGATCCAAAGGGTGGTGCACAACCCGACCTATCACTACGATCCCGATTTTGCATTCAAGGGAGTCAAAACCAAGCGGCCCTTCACCATTGCTGCCGGCCCTAACAATCCCGTGGGATCAATCTGGATCGACCTCTCCATCGAAAGCTACGGCATTCACGGCACGCCCGAACCCGGCAAGATCGGGAAGACCTTCTCTCACGGCTGCATCAGGCTAACGAACTGGGATGCCGAGGACCTCGCCTCAATGGTGCACAAACATATGAAGGTGACTTTCAAGGACGAGTGACGCAAGCCGTCGCATCCCTCGATGGTCGCCGAAACAAGATGTCCGTCTGTGCCCGTGACAATTGCATCTTGCGATCCGCTGGATCCGATCAGCGGATGCTCCGGGTTCGGGGTGTCAGGTCAAGCGGCGCCATTTGCACGGATGGCGGCGAACCAACCACCATGGCGGGGGCGCCAGATTGCTCACCACGTTGGCTCTCTACTTCGCGGCTCATACCTTGTTGAGCAGCTTGCATCTCCGGAACGGTGAAAACCGGCACCTCGCCCTTGAAACCCTGGAGCTCAAAGGCGCCCGCCTGGACGACCGGCATCGATGCTGCTGCCGCAAAGCCGGGTCCAAGCACCAGGGGGATGCCCAGCTTCTTGGTCGTCGATTCGAGCCGTGCCGCGCGGTTCACGGGGGAGCCGATCGCGGTGTAATCGAAGCGCCGTTCGGAGCCGAAATTGCCTACCGAGCAGATGCCGGTCTCGATGGCGACGCCGATTTCGATGGAGCGATGGCCATCCGCGGTGAAGGCGGCGTCTTCGCGCCTCACCCGCTCGATAAGGGCCAGGCCCGCGTCGAGCGCACGCTCACGATGATCGGGTTGATCTAGCGGTGCGTTCCAGAAGGCCAGCACCGCATCGCCCATGAACTTGTCGATGGTGCCGTCGCGCTTGAGGATCTCATCGGTCGCAATGCCGAGGAAATGGTTGACCACCTTGGCGATCTCTTGGGTGTCGAGCTGTTCGCTCATGGTCGTGAAGCCACGTATGTCGCTGATCAAAATTGTGATCTCGCGCTTCTCGCCGGACAGGATTGCCTCGGTGTCCGAGCTTGCGAGGCGCT
Organism: Mesorhizobium sp. M0514; assembly: GCF_040321145.1. Classification (NCBI taxonomy): domain Bacteria; kingdom Pseudomonadati; phylum Pseudomonadota; class Alphaproteobacteria; order Hyphomicrobiales; family Phyllobacteriaceae; genus Mesorhizobium; species Mesorhizobium sp. M0514. The sequence goes on along the minus strand of NZ_JAMYQZ010000005.1, from coordinate 13,222 downwards.
GCACCACGGAGGGCGACAGATATTGGGAGAACTGTCGCGTCAGGGTGGACCGGCGCTGCTCGCTGCGCCTGTAGAGGACATAGCCTTCGAAGCCCGCAACCATGATGGTTGCAAGCGCCGGCTGCAGCGGGTCATAGAGTGCACCCTGCAGGCTGTACTCGAGAGCGCCGAACACGAACGGCGTGAGGGCCAGCAGCGCCAGGGAGATGGCGCCAAGCACGACACGCCCGGCGAGCACTCCGGAAACCCCGATGAAAACGAGGGCACTGAGGAGAAACCAGAGCCGCTCGAGCATACGCGCGTGCGCTGGCTCTGCCAGGAAGCGCCCGGCAAGCATCTGGCCGATCGCATCGGCGTGGATCTCCGCTCCTGGTCGCGCTGGACTCGTCGGCGTGGGCAGGTACTGCGTCAGGCCCACAGCCGACAGGTCGACAATGGCGATGGCGTCCCGCAGCCGCGGATCGCCATGGCCCGAAAGGATAGTGCTGGCAGACAGGCGAGGCGTGTCCGTGGCGGTTTCCCAGAGGCGGATGCTCCCCTCCGGCTCGAGCGGCACAATGGCGCCTGCCATCCTGAGTGCGTCGAACCCGGCTGCATTCATCCGGGCTGTGTAACCGTCCTGTCCAGCGTAAAGGCGCAGGAGCTCGAGTGCGAAAGACGGCCACAGCTGCGCGCGTTGAGGGGTATTGCGAAGCCAGAGCAGCGGCACATGGCGCAGTACGCCGTCGGGATCGGGCAAGGTGCGAATCACGCCGAGGCCTGCGGCGGCGTTCGAGAATTCGGCAAGCGACCCGGTAAGACCGGTGAAGCCGGGAAGTGTATCGGGTACTTGCCCGACGATCGACCAGCCGGCTTTGGGTTCTGCTTCTGAAACCGTCGCTTCATTGCCCAGGCTGACGGCAAGCGCCGTTCGATTTTTGGACAGCGCCGCTGCCAGGCGCTTGTCTCCGGCCATGCCCTCAGGCGAGGTGTCAGCCTCGGGGAGTACCAGCGCAAGCCCGACCACCGCCGCGCCGGATTGCGTGATGCCATCGACCAGATCGGCCAAGAGGCCACGGTTCCAGGGCCATCGCCCATGTGCCTTGAGGCTGTCGTCGTCTATCGAGACGATCACGACAGGATTGCTCGTCGCCTGGCGTGGGGCGAGAAACTGATAAAAGTCGTACGTCCGCTCACGCAGGCGCGACAACGGCCCGTCAAAAGCCAAATGGCAAGCGAGCAGCAGGAGCACGACCAAAAGGCCGGATATTTTGCGCCTGCCGGCTTGCCGCCAATCAGCCCAGCGCCTACCGACCGAGTGGCTCATCTCGTGCAGCCAGGCCTAATCGCAGTTGTAGTAGTAGCAGCAACCCTCACCCTCACACTCGCCCCGCCGGCCCCCGCTGCCCGCAGGTGGCGTTGGGCTGTCAGGGAATTCCATGACCACTCCTGGCAGTGCGCCGTCCCTGGACCCGCAGACTTTGAGCGAGGAGCCTAGAGCCGACGTACAAATTGCGCTTACGTCCAACCCAGGACCCGGTGCGCCCGGCAGGCCGGTTCCCGCTATCCGGTCGATACTGTCCAAGATCGGGAAGGCGTCGATGCCGCCGTAGCCGGCCAGAAGCTTGCCATCGTCCGACGTGCAGGCATAGCCCGGGTTCGTGATGACCAGCCGTTTGCCATTGATCGTGCAGGTCATGCGGCCGGCGCGCAATATGCCGACGGTCTGGCCGGCTGCCACCAGCACTTCGATGATGCCGCCTCTCGCTCCGAGCACCATGTGCGGCGTCGCAACCTGCATGACGCCCCCTTTCGAAACCTGGCCGCCATAAAAACGGGCCAGGCCGCTGTTCATCCCGATGTCGATCTTTCCCGACCCGGAGCCCGGATTGTAGACGAACTCATCGATCGTCAGGCTGGTGTTTGGACCAATTTTGGCGCTCGATTCATCCCGGAACACCAGCATTCCGAGACCGGTGGGATTGCTGCGCAACTGGTCGCCGAGTTCGACGCCGGCGCCAACGTTCATCGTCCCGCCGTTATTGCGGACGATGATGGTCTGGTAGGCCGTCATCGACCCGACCGTCTCAGCAGCGGATGGTGCCGCGAAGGCGAGGCAGGCGATAAAAATGACGATCTGATGATACCTCATCGCGGCCTCTTTCAATTGAGCGTCAACGTATAGCTCATGAGCATTTCGAACGATTTTCGGTCGCGGTTGGCGAGGGCGAAGTTGGTTTTGCGGTAGGCGAGATCGACGCTGATCTTCTGCGCTTCCGTCAGCTGAAAATCGCTTTCCGAGGCAATGCGCCAGAAGTCGCTCTTGATATTTGTGCCGATGCCGACGGACAGATCGGGAGTGTCGCTGTGGCCGGCCGATAAGGCGATCTGGTGCGACCATGCGAAAAAATCCGGTACGTTCATCAACAGGCCGCCATAGCGGACCTCGCCCGTATAGCTGCGGCTGATTTCGCCCGATCCGGAAGCGAAGTCATTCGAGCCGACAAAGCGCAAGCCGAGCGCCTGGCCATTGCGGAAGCGGTAGCTGCCGCCTGCCTCGTAGAAGACCCTGCTATCCGCGAAAATGCCTTGCGAGGCGCTTAGATCGATGTAGCCGCCACCGGCGAAGAGCGTCGTCTCGACCGTCGGGCGAACGACGAAACGTCCACTGAGGCCGATACCGGTTTCGTAAATGTCGCTGTCGAAACGATCCGTAACGGTGAACGCGGAAAGCAGCAGGCGCAGCGAATCGATCCCGCTGTTGGGCAGTCCCTTGTCCCAGGTTATCGCTGCGTTGCCGTGGATAAAAGTCTTCTCGCCACCCGGAACCGACAGGTCTTCCGTGAAAAGACGCTCAGTCGCGGTCAACGACCCCGAAAGAACGAGCGCGTCGGCACTTGGCGTGCCGAGGTCCCACCGCACAAAACCTTCCGCCTGCCCGTAAGGCGAGACGAAGCTGTCGTCGTCCTGCGCCCCGCCTGGCTCAAAATCGGTGAATGCGCTGAATACGCCGCCGGTCAGGGCGAGTTCCCAGGTGACGCCACGCAACGCGCGCTCGATGCGGGCGAGCAGGCGAACAGCTTCCTGTTGCTCACTTGCGGTCAGACCCCCGACTTCGATGCCGTACTGCACCTGCCGCCGGGCCAATTCATAGGACCCGACATGGTAATACAACCGGCTGGCCGCAAGCCGGGCGCGCGCATCGCGGGGGTACTGGATCAGATACTGCTCGATCGAGGAGATCGCCTGATCGTATTGCCCAGCGTTGACCGCAACCGTGACGAATTGGGCGAGCGTTCCATTGTCGGCCGGACTGGCGATGCGGGCCGCAAACGCATCGTCATAGGCCCCAAAAAGACCTTGTGCGCCGGCCGGCAACACGCCGGCACAAAGCAGCGCTGCGGCGAAGCCGAAGATCGTTCGAAACGAAGATTGCATGCCGAGAACCCACCCCAAACCCGACTAGTGCGAGGGATTTAGCACGACTGCAAGAAAAAGGCGACTGAACGGTCGCCGGACTTATGCGAGTCCTCAGCAGCTGTTGCAGCTGCGCAACAAGATATCGGGTTTATTCCTATTTCGGCTGCGCTGATTGTCAAAAACTCTTCTCAACATTGCTGCACGTGATTGAAGTATTTGGCCCAAGGCTTAACAAAATCAAATCTCATCAGTAGTGGATCGCACAGCCGACAAGATTAATATTGGGTGGGCGATCCTGCGTATCTGGTCACCAGGCTTCAAGGTCACCCACGGCTTCTCCAAAGGCCTTCCGTCGCGTTTCGCAAGGGACGGAGAGCTGCCGGAGGTGCTTCTCACGAGGCGTGTGCGATTCGGCCCGGGTCTTGCAATTTCTTTGAACGCGAGGTCAGCTCATTGCCTCAACGCCCAGGGACGCGTCACCGCACGCAGCTTGCTACAGCACGAGCATGGTGGCCAGCCCCAGCATCAGGCCCATGCCTACAATATCGGTCACAGTGGTGAGGAAGATCGCCGAGGCGACCGCCGGATCGGCGCCTACCCGGCGCAGGCCCAACGGGATCAGCACGCCGGAGATGCCGGACATGAGGCACGCTCCGGACATGGCAAGCAGGATCACAAGTGCCAGCATCGGCGCCTGCGCCGCCGACGCCGGTTGCCTCGAGGCATAGAACCACATCGCCACAGCCGCAACAACGCCGACGAGCACGCCGTTGGCGGCCGCGAGCGCGCCCTCTCTCAGCACCAAGTGCAGCTTCGGTCGTTTGTCCACATCCCCCAGGGCAAGGCCACGCAGCGTCATAGCCAGTGCCTGGCAGCCGGTGTTTCCGCTCTGCCCGGCCAAGACCGGGAGAAACGCCGCCAGAGCGACGATCTTCTCGATCGTGCCTGTGAACGAACTGACCACGAATGCGGCCATGAAGGCCGTCAGGAGATTCAACTGCAGCCACGGATGACGCTTCAGGAAGGCTGAAAACAGCGGCGTAAAAGAGCGCTCCTCCTTCTGGAGGCCTACCATCTGGCCAGACTGGGCGGAAATCTCGATGATTTGCTGCTCGAACAATCGCCAGCCGCGAACCTGCCCGAGCAGCCGGTTCTCCGCATCCACCACCGGATAGACAGGATAGTGACGCCGTACCGCCGCCTTGCATGCGTTACTCAAAGAGAGACCGACATCAAGAGCGAACGGCCTGGGCAGCATGATGTGATCGACAATCGCGTCGGGTTCGCTCAGCATCAGATCGCGCAGGACCGCTAGGCCAACCAGTCTATTGCCCTCGTCCGTGACGTAGAGATAAGTGAGCTCGGTCGGCACCTGGGCGCCTCTGACAGCTTCCACCGCGGCAGCAACCGTCGTCCCGACAGGAACGCTGGCGGGGATCGGGTCCATCACGTCGACGAGCGACTCGGGGATCGCGAAACCCATCTCACCGTCATGAGAGCTGATGGGCCGCATATGCAGTGGCAAATGCTCGGCCACCTTACGGGCGTGCCCGTCCGGCAACAGCTTTAGTGTGTCGCGGATGAACTCGGGAGACTCTCTAGCGAGCAATTCAGCTGCGTCATCAGGTGCTCGAGCACGCAGCGTGCGCACCAACTTCTGAACGCCGGTCTCTTCGTTCATTTGCTATGGCCCCCCAATTGGAAAGTGAAGTATCGGATCGCACCGGGGCGGAAATACGACAGCTTCTTCCGGCCCCAGCAGTCCGCCTTGTGGTTGTCGCAAGCGCCGCCTGCACACTCCTAGCTTGAGAAGGCAAAGCAGACGTCTACATTTTGGGCGTGCCTTCGGTCAGGTCAGCATGGGAGTGTCCGCGCTACTTCCCTCGCTTTTCAATCTTTAGATTTGGGAGGTCGGGTCGCTTGGATACCACACCGGCCTCCTTCAAGGCTGTGTATCCAACCTTTTTGAGGAGCTTCTCTGTTTTGGCGCGCTCCTTGTCCAGAGCGGTATCACCTTTGACCTTGGGCATCCGTCCTCCATTTGGTCGTTGTCGTTCGCCGGTAAATGAGATTGCCGGAAATGTCCCGCAGTGTCGTGCTTTGACCCGCGGCCGAGGACTGAATTGAGGCGCTTTGCCGCCCGGCAGCCTTTGGGCGGGAAGCGGACGGGCGGGCTATTCCTGCTGGAATTGACAGGGCCAATCTTCTGGCCTCGTCATGCCAGAAGGCAACTCGGTCCGGGCGTCTCCACAAGCCATGTTGAGCTGCCACTGGGACAGACCCGCCGAATTGGATAGATCGAGGCCCTCGATACGGGTCAGAAAGAAAAAAGCGCCGTCAAAGTCTATCGGTGCGGTGAACTTCGCTCCTCGGAAATCCGCCCGCGCGAGATTGGCAAACGAAAAGTGGCTGCCGCTGATATCGGCGTCATGGAACTGTGCACGCCCCAATTCCGCCTTTGTGAAATCAACATTGACCAGATTGGCGTTCTGGAAATTCGAGCGCTGCACTTCCGCGCCCGTAAACACAGCGCCCTGCGCGTCCATCTGGCTGAAGTCGGTCCTGTACGCCTCGATTTTGTCGAACCGGGCGCCTTTGGCGGTCGAGCCGGCCAGGGAAGCGCGCACAAGCGTTGCCTTCTCAAAATTTGCCGCAAGGAGATTGCTGTTCCTGAGGTCGGTCGAAGTGAAATCAACACCGAACAGGTTTGCCCCGCTCAGGTCCTGTCCTTCCAGGATGAGAAGCTTTTTGTCACACTCCTGCCAATTGACGCCAGGCGTCGCGGCTGCGTAGCAATCCTGAGCGGCGGTGGCGTTTTGCCAAGCCAATACAGTGCAAACCGCCAGAACCAAGCCGGATCCGCCGTAAGCTCTGGTTCGTCTCAAAGTCATTGTTGCTGGACCCCTCTGCTACTCGTCGACAATCAGCCTTACCACATCTGCTGACACTCGAGCCACGGTAACGACCGCCGTCACAGTTGCGCATCAACGATCCGCCGATAGCCAGCGGCAGCTTGCGAAATTATCGAGAGGTGGGGAAAAGCTTTGACGGTAGAGTGCTTTTTCGCGGATGCGATCACAAAACAAAGAGTTCGGCGTAAGCCGTGAGTTATTGGTGGGCCCGGAGGGCGAACGGAAATCGTTGATGTTGCTGAATTTTTGGTGGGCCAAAATCTGAAAGGTTCCCGTATCATTCCGTATGCTCCCGCGACCCCAAACTGCCGACCATAGCTGACCTCGTTTTGCAAACGTTGGGAGACAGGGTCCAGAACGGCGGAAATGGGGGCGGTTGCAGATCGGCAGCTGTGGCAACAGCGCGCGACCAGCTGACGGTCTAGCGCCTCGATATGGCCGACGAGACTTGGGAAGTAACAAACAAGCGGCAGCTTGCAGGCAGTTGTGATCGGTGGAATGGATTTACGAGTCGAGGCGCCGGACCAGGACGGGCTCACTTGCCTCGAAGTTCAGCCTGTTGGAATGGCGCGGAGGAACGAGTAGTGGTATCTAACGAGCCGGCGGCCCTCGATGTTTGACCGCTCGTCCTGCAACTCTCGTATGTCGTCCCGCAAAGTGGTGGCGCAACCGACCACTTCGTTCCGCATTGTTTAAACAGCGTATGACTCAATTCCAGTCAGATTTTTTTCTGAACTGCGAAAAGGCGGACACTAACCGTCAAAAAAATTGCACTTTTGATTTTAACGGAAAATCGCCGCAAGAAATATTTTGAGGTTTCACCAGCTATCGGGTTCAATGGAGCGATTTTGGACCTTGCGGCATTCGATGGCCTACAGAACCGCCTCAAAAGGTACCGTCACCTCTTCGGTTGACCGAGTCGTTGATCGGCCGTCATACGAGCCCTATGCTGGCACGCTGGCCAGTGAAGCAGTCGTCGGCGTTTATTCGCCGGCTCAGGCATTTATGCCCACGCTTCAGGTCGAAGAAAGACCGGGGTGTCCGTTCCAGGCTCTTGGCAAGCGGGCTAAGATTATCCTGCCGATTGTAGCCGCCAACCAAGATGTTGTCGGTCCCCTCGCTGAAAAAATATAACCAGAAATAGTCAAGCTATCAGGAGCAAATAGGTCATAAGGTGGCCTTGCGGTCCTCCTTCCCGGAGCGGTTTCGCTTGCCTGTTCAAACTCGGACGGCTGTTACCCAAAAACCGCAGTGGGTATTTTATGTGCCATTTTTGCGACATTCTATAGAATTTTGCTAGAATTCAGCGTTTTAGCGGTCACTAAATCAATAAGTGCTCCCATATTTTGCAAATTTGTGAACAATCACGGCTGAGTTGTAACGCCTGGCAATAATGGCGCAGGGGAACGTTGGGGTGGGGTGAAATGAATACGACATCTATGTCGGCCATAGGCAAGCGCCTCGGCCTGCTGACGACGGTCGCCATGACGACGGTCGCCATATTGAGTTGTGGGAATGCTCACGCGCTCACTCTCCAAGAGGCGATGGCGGTTGCGGTGGAGTCCAACCCCGAAATTGGCCAAGCGATCGAAAACCGTGAAGCAATCGAATTCGAGCTACGCCAAGCGAAGGGACTTTATCTTCCCAGCGTCGATGTCGAGGCGTCGGCGGGGGTTCGTCGTCTCGACAATTCCTCCCGGCGTTCGCTGTCCATAGAGGATGACGCGCTCTATCCGGCGGAAGCCGATGTCGTTGTCACGCAGACGCTTTATGACAGCGGCGCCAGGCGGGCGGAACTGAACCGTCAGGCGTCCCGGGTCGACGGCGCATCGTTCCGGGTGCTGGAACGGTCTGAATTCATTGGACTGTCTGTCGTCCAGGACTATCTCGAATACATGCTGCAGGCTTCGATCGTTTCAGAAGCGAAGAAGAATCTGGGCTTTCACCAGGCAATCCTCGGCGACATCCGGCAAGGTATTGCAGGCGGCGCGTTGAACGAGGCTGATCGCCAGCAGGCCGAGGAGCGGCTGTTCGCTGCCAAGGCACGTATGCAGGAGGCGACCGAAGAACTGGAGGCTTCCAAGATACGGTTCTTCAAGACGGTCGGTAAGCCGCTGACCAACGCGTCAAGGCCAGGCGATGTCTCGAGCGCGCTGCCAAGGTCGCTCGACGACGCGCTAGGGCTGGCGCGGCAGAACAACCCGCGCGTCCACATGGCCAACAGCGATATCGACGCCGCCGCCTCCCTGGTGGATGCGGCGCGGGCGAAATTCGGGCCCTCCGTCATCGCCGAAGGCCGCGCCCGCGGCGGCTATGACATCGACGGCGACGATGGCGATGCCAGCGACCTGCAGGCGCGGCTGGTGCTGCGCTGGAACCTCTATCGCGGCGGCATCGACAAAGCCAACGAGCAAGAGCAGGTCCGCCGCACCAGCGAGCAGCGCCTTGTGCTGCACCAGGTCCTGCGCGAGATCGAGGAAGCCGTCCGTACATCATGGGATCGCCGCTTCCGGCAGGCCGATCTGGCAAAGACATTGAAGCTTCAGGCTGCCGCCAACGAAAGGCTGGTGGCGTCCTATCGCGAGCAGTTCAAGGTCGGACAGCGCTCGCTGCTCGATGTCCTCGACGCGCAGAACACGCGGTTCAACACAGCTACGCTTGCCGACACCGCATCCTACGCGTCGCTTTTCGCGCAGTACCGGCTGCTGGCGGCAACCGGGCAGTTGCTGAAGACCATGAATCTTCAGCCGGCAAAACAGGCCACCGCCTATGCCAAGGCCGAGTTCAATGCGCCTGAAACGGCCGATACCGAAACCTATGCGCGCACGCCGTCGGAGCAGATGAACGATCTGCCTTTCGACATCCTCGCACCGGTAAGAAAGAAGTAGGAAGGTCAAGGACGAACGATAGTCCTGCGGGCCAATCGTGAACCCACAACCCAAAATCCTCTCCCCAAAAGAGGCGTTCAAGGCCTGCTTCTCCGCTGTTGCCGGGTACCTCGGCAGGCCGAGTTCCGAGACCGTGCTGTTTGCCGGCGTGCCGCTGTCAGACACCCGCATCGATATCGACGCCATCCGGCATCTTGCCGAACGCATCGGTCTTGAAATCACGGAATTCAGCCATCGCGACTTTCTTCGCGGACGCATCGACCTTCCCGCCATTCTTTTTCGCGTCAGCCAGTTGCCTGTAGCGCTGCTTGCCCAGACCGAGGACGGTGGATTTACGACCGCTCCCCAGGAAGACGGCCGCACGACAATCAGCAAATCCGAGTTTTCCGGAAGTTATATTAGTGGCGGCGTTTCGTTCTCGATAACCTATGCCAACGCAGTAGAGGCGATGAGCGTCGGTTCGGCGGCCAAGATCGAGCGGCGACATTGGCTGACTGGCACGATGGGGCCGTTCTGGCGCACCTATTCGAAGGTCATCCTGTCGGCGGTATTCATCAATCTGCTGGCTCTTGCCTCACCGATCTTCACCATGAACGTCTACGACAGGATCTTGCCGAACAAGGCGATATCGACGCTCTGGGTGCTGTCGATCGGGATCGGCGCGGTCATTCTGTTCGACCTGCTCTTGAAGACCGCCAGAGCGTCACTGATCGACTATGCCGGGCGCAAGGCCGATCTTCGCATCTCCTATATGCTGTTCGAGAAGGTTCTGAACTCGTCCTTGTCGGCACGGCCCGGCTCAACCGGCGAATATGCAAATCGGGTGACGCAGTACGAGTTCGTGCGCGAGTTTTTCACGTCGAACACCATCAGCGTTTTCATCGACACAGCATTCGTCTTCGTCTTTCTTCTTGTCATCTATGCGATAGGCGGTTGGCTGGTCGTCATACCGGCCATTGCTTTTGTCGCCTCGGTGATCGTCGGGCTGATCACGCAAAGGCGCATCGGCAAACGCGTTGCCGCTTCCATGAACGAGGCTTCGCAGCGCCAGGCCCTGCTGGTCGAATCCATCTCCACGCTGGAAACGATCAAATCGCTGCGGGCAGAGGCGTACCTTCTGCGAAAATGGGCGGAGCATTCCAAGAACGCATCCAACACGTCCGAGAAGATCAAACAGCTTTCGGCTGCCGCCGGCAACATAACCCAAGCCATCCAGCAGATGGTCACCGTCGCTTTGATCGTGGCCGGCGCCTATGCCTTTTCGGAAGGGCATGTCTCGACCGGCGCCATCATCGGCACCGTCATGCTGGCAGGCCGGGCGGTGGCCCCGCTTGGGCAGATTGCGATCACCTTGTCCAGACTTCGCCAGGCGATGCTGTCCCTGCGAATGGTGAATTCGATCATGGCGCAGCCTGAGGATCGGCCGGACACGGTTGGTTTCGTCAACCGCCCCATTCGCAACGGTGCAATGGCATTCAGGAATGTTGGCTTTGTCTACCCGGGTTCCGAAAACGAAGTGCTGACCGGCCTGAATTTCTCGGTGAAGCCCGGTGAGCGGATTGGCATCATCGGCCGCATAGGCTCGGGAAAGACGACCATGGGGCGGCTGATCGGCAGGCTGTTCCTGCCGACCTCCGGCGAGCTGCTGCTGGACGGGATCGACATCCGTCAATACCACCCGTCGGAGGTTCGCGCCGCGGTCGGGATCGTCGCGCAAGCAAACGATCTGTTTTCGGGCACCATCAAGGAAAATCTCCTGATGGCGTGCCCGGAGGCGACCGATGAGCAGATCGTCGACGCGGCCAAGGCTGCCGGCGTCGACGACTTCGTCTCCCGCCATCCGCGAGGCTACGACATGAATGTCGGCGAGCGCGGCACCAATCTTTCGGGCGGTCAGAGGCAGACAATGGCAATTGCCCGCCTGTTGCTGACCAAACCGAAAATCGTGTTCCTGGACGAGCCGTCCGGCTCGATGGATCTGGCTTCCGAGCGCCAGCTGATCAAGCAGCTCAAAGTGGCTTTCGATCGCAACACGACCCTGATCGTATCGACGCACCGCTTCAGCATGCTCGAGCTGGCCGACCGCCTGATCGTCATCGAGCAGGGCAAGATCGTTGCCGATGGACCGAAAGACCAAGTGATACAAGCGCTTCAGAAAACAAGCGCCTGACGAACAGAATTATGCGTCAATACAGCACGTTGGGACGTGGTAAATGCTAGCCAGGGAAGACCGTCCGCCGCTTTTTGCGTCGGCTTCGATATTCATTATCGGAGCGCTTTTTGCGAGTTCGGTAGCCTGGGCATCCTTCGCCGAGGTCGATGAAATCGCACGGGGCGACGGCAAGATCATACCGGCGTCGAAGACCCAGATCATCCAGGCCAGCGAGCCGGGCGTGGTTCAGGAAATCGCGGTGACGATCGGTCAGGTCGTCAAGAAGAATGACCTCATCATTCGTCTCGACAACACCTTCAACACTTCCAGCCTTGGCGAGCAGCAGGCCAAGGCGCGGGCGCTGCAGACGCGCATTGCACGGCTCCAATTCGAACAGACCGGCAGCCTCGAGGGCGCGTTTCCCTGTCCGTCCGAGATCCAGAAGGTGGCGCCGGAAATCTGCGACAACGAGCAGAAGCTGCTAATCGCGCGGCGCGACAACTTCGAAGTCAAACTGTCGGTTCTAAAGTCGCGGCTCGATCAGCGTGAGAAGGAACTCGACGAAGCCAACGCCAATGCCGATCGCCTCACCAAGAACCTGGCCGTCAGCGACCAGGAGGCGAAGCTGGTCGAAGCGATGGTCAAGAAAGGCCTGATGGCGCGAACCGAGCAGCTCCGCGTCGAGCGCGAGCAGACAGAGCTCAATGGTCAGCTGACGCTTGCCGGAGAGACCATCAAGAAAGCCAGGTCTGCCATCACGGAAGCCAAGCTTCAGGTCGACGAACTTGGCCTGCAACTGCAACAGGAAGCGCTCAGCGATCTGACGCAGGCGCTGGCCGATCTCTCGGTGGTGGACGAGACGATACGCGGTGCCACCGACAAGGTGGCGCGTACCGATATCCGTTCGCCTGTCGACGGTATCGTCAACACGCTTGACATCAACACGGTCGGCGCCTTCGTCCAGCCCGGCGCGGTCGTCGCGGGTATCGTGCCGACGTCCGAGACCCTGCTGGTCGAAGCCCGGGTCTCACCGCGGGACGTCGCCTTCATCCGGCCGGGCCAGGATGCCCTGATCAAGGTGACCGCCTATGACTTCTCGATCTTCGGCGGCATCGAAGGCAAGGTGTCGAACATCACTGCCGACAGCCTTGTCGACCAGAAGACCGGCGAACCGTACTATCAGGTGCGTGTCGCCACCGACAAATCGACCCTGACACGCGACGGCAAGACCTATTCGATCATCCCCGGCATGATCTGTTCGGTCGACATCAAGACCGGACGCAAAACGATTCTCACCTACCTTCTGAAACCAATCAACAAGGCGCGGGAGGAGGCAATGAGTGAGCGATAGTGCGATCTCCCGCCCGGTCGATCGCGACCGGCTGCTGCCACCGCTGGCGAGTGAGGATTTCGGTCTCGAGTTCCGGGTTGTGGCGCGTGGCGGCACTCGTCTGGAGAGGGCGTTCTGGACTTCGCTGAAGCAGATGGCGGAAAGCCGCAAATGCACGATCGGCACACTGATCGAGGAAATTGCAGAGAGCCACGCCAACGCCGGAAACCTGACATCGGCAATCCGCGTAGCCTGCATGCGTGGACTGGCCGACCAGAACGTCACCTTGCAGAGGCTCGCGTCGATCAAGACCATCAACGCCATTCTCGTCGCCTGTCCCTCGCCGGCCTTTGCCCTGGCATCGTCGAAGAAGATCCTGACCTTCAATGCGCCGTTCCAGCAGCTGGTGCGGCGGCAATTGCCGGTGGCGCCGAACGAGGACGCGCGCCAGGATCTCAAGCTGGCGCTGGACCTCAATGTCGCCGACATATTCGCCAGGCTCGACGCCAATGGCGAGACGCCGGTCGCGACCGGTTTCGTC